>CAIUZX010000190.1 GCA_903903715.1 uncultured Caulobacterales bacterium | reverse complement strand
GACGCTGCGGCCACGAAGACGGCGTGGACGGGCGAGCCGAAGCTCGGCTACGTGGCGCTTGGCGTCTGGAGCTTTCCGGCCCCGCTGAAAGGCTGCGACGGGGCGGTGCGCCTCGTTGAGCGGCGGGGCGAGATCGGCGGGGTCGAGGTTCGCAACCTGATCGCGCCGGACAAAAAGCTCGCCCTGATCGTGTTCGCCGACCAGGCGGGCCTCGATTTCGGGGAGATCTGGCAGGGCAAGGGCCTGACCTACGACCTCGCCAGCGCGGCCTTCTGCGGGGACGCAAAGGCGCATTGATCGGGCGCCCTTTGCCTTTTGCCCGCGCGGCCTCTACCTAACGCAGGTGTGTCGCCGCCCCCGGAAGTCAGCCCTTGGCCAAGTTTGATCTCACCACCTGGCGGGGCCGTCTCGTCGCCTATCTCGACCTGTTGTGGAAGGACCACGCTTACTTGCGCGTCGGGTTCCAGAACGCCCACTGGGTCGGGGACCAGCTGATCCGCACCAACCAGCCCTGGCCGTTCCAGATCAAGTGGTGGCGCGACCACTTTGGCGTCAAGACCATCATAAACTTACGCGGCGGCGGTTATCCGACGAGCTTTTACCTTTTGGAAAAAGACGCCTGCGCGAAGCTGGGCCTCGCTCTGGAGGACTTCGCCGTCTCCTCCCGCGAGGCGCCGAGCAAGGAGCAGGTGCTGGGCGCCATCGACCTCTTCAACCGCGTGCAGTATCCCGCCGTGATGCATTGCAAGTCCGGGGCGGACAGGGCGGGGATCATGAGCGTGCTCTACGCGCACCTGCACCTTGGCCTGCCCTTGCGCGAAGCGGTGAAGGAGCTCTCCTTCCGCACCCTGCACGTGAAGGCCGGCAAGACCGGCGTCCTCGACTACACGTTCGAGCGCTATTTCGCGGACGGAGAGCCGAAGGGGTTGTCCTTCGTCGAGTGGGTCCAGACCGAAGACTACGACCCCGCCCGCCTGAAAGCCGAGTTCCAGAGCACGATGGTGGGGCGGTTTATTACGGAGACGGTGCTGCGGCGGGAGTAGGGGGGCTTCGGAAGGCGAAGCAAGCAACCACAGGCTCCCCAATCGCGCGGAGGCCTGTCGATTTTGGACCAGCACTATACAACTTAAAATAATGATAATCGGCGGCTTGCGGGAGGCCATTTCAAATATTATGCTCTCTATGGTTGATTTATTAACCTGATGGAGATGTTCCCTATGGCACACCTTTACGAAGTCGTGACAAACCAAGGTACCCACAACGTAACAACCCCTCACCATCATGAAGATCACGATGAGGCAAACTTCCAGAAACACCTGATTGACGTCATAAAGCAATCAAGTGCTCAGATTATTTCGGGCCTCATCATTCACCGCATCACGTATCGTGGCCGGCGTTGATCCACAGGCTTCGCGCGCCCTGCGAGTTCAAACCGTCTTGGGTGAGACTGAAGGGCCGCAAAGATCCATGATAAGTTGAGCGGGAGAGAAGCGACTGAAGCATGTCATGCCATGGCGGCGGCTTGCGGGCGCGACAGTCGCCATCACCTTGACGTTTCATGATGCGTCATGACAATCCTCGCTTATCAGGAGTTTGAACATGGCGCCCTTAGCCCGTCAGAAGTTTGCGACGCAGGTCGACACCGAAATCCTCTCAACCGTGCGCGCGCTGGCGCAGAGCGAGGGCCGCCAGATCCAGGCCCTGGTGGACGAGGCGCTGGCTGATTTGATCGAAAAGCGGCGGCAGGCGCGGCCGCGCGCGCACGTCATGGCGGCCTACCAGGCAAGCCACGAGGGTTTTGGCGCCCTGTATGAAAAGCTGGCCAAGTGACGGACTATCTGACGGTCGTTGAAGTGCTGGCCATTCATGACGATCTCATCACCCGATACGGCGGTTCGCATGGCGTACGGGACATGGGGTTGCTCGAGGCCGCGCTGTTCCGACCTCAGACCGGTTATTACGCAGATCTGATCGAGGAAGCTGCGGCGCTATGGGAAAGCCTTGGGCAAAACCACCCTTTCATTGACGGGAACAAGCGCGTCGCATTTGCGTGCGTCTATACGTTCCTTGCCATCAATGGGACGCAGATCACGGCAGGATCCGATCAGACGTTCCAGTTCATCAACGGCCTATACGAGACGAAAACCTTCACGTTCGGCGAACTGGCAGCCTGGCTCCGATTGAACGCCAGCGGCGCCTGACATCACCCGAGGACAGACGTTGTATGATCGATGGGAGGAGACGCAATGCCGGTGCGTTGTTGCGTCCCCCCCCCCTCACGCCCCCGCCTTCAGCGCGAACTTCCAGGCGTTGTCGCCCAGCGGCTGGACGCGGGCGGCCATGGAGGTGGCTTGCGGGCTGTTGGCGGTGCCGTCGCGGACGCGGCCGACAATGCCCTGACAGATCGCGCCGAGACGGAAGAGGTTGTAGGCGAAGTACCAGTCCGCAGCAGGCAGGCCCGGACGCTTCGTCTCCTGGCAGTAGAGCGCCACGACCTCCTCCAGCGACGGTATGCCGAGGCTCGGCAGGTCGAGGTCGGCGAGGCCCGAGCGCTCGGTCCCCGGCATCACCCACTGCATCATGAAGTAGGTGAAGTCGGCCAAGGGGTTGCCCAGCGTCGACAGCTCCCAGTCCAGCACCGCAATGACGCGGGACTCGGTCGGGTGCAGGATCATGTTGTCGAGGCGGTAGTCGCCGTGGACGATGGTGGTCAGGTCGTCGTCCGGCACGGTGCGGGGCAGCCACTCCATCAGCCGGTTCATGGACTCGATGCTCTCGGTCTCCGAGGCCTTGTACTGCTTGGTCCAGCGGTCGATCTGGCGGGAGAAGTAGTTGCCCGGCCGGCCGAAGTCGGCGAGGCCCACGGCCTGGTAGTCCACATTGTGCAGGGCCGCGAGGGTCTTGACCTTGGCCTCGTAGATCGCCCGGCGCTGCTCCGGGGACGAATCCGGCAGGGCGAGGTCCCAGAGGATGCGGCCGTCCACATTCTCCATCACGTAGAACATGGTGCCGATGACGGCGTCGTCCGTGCACAGGGCGTAGGCGTGGGCGACGGGATACTTCACCTTGTTCAGCGCCGAGATCACCTTGAACTCCCGGTCCACCGCGTGGGCGGAGGGGAGCAGCTTGCCCGGCGGCTTGCGGCGCAGGACGTATTTGCGGTTCGGCGTGACGAGTTGGTAGGTCGGGTTCGACTGCCCGCCCTTGAACTGGAACACGGTCAGAGGGCCTTCATAGCCCTCGACATTTTCGGTGAGCCACGCGGCCAGAGCCGCCTCGTCGATGCGGTGGCGCTCCTCCACCGGTTTGACGCCGGAGAACTGTTCTTGAGCGGTGGGCGTGTTGGCCATGGGCGTCGCTTCCTCAGTGTTTTTATCGCCAGTTGGCGGTCACTGTAGAGCGGCTGACCTTGCGGCGCCAAGCTGCGATCAGCTTAAGAGTCAGCGGAGATCAGCGAACCTTCTGGATCGGCTGGTTCCAGGGCTTCTGCGCGTTGGAGGGGCCGGGGCGGTGGGTGAGGTCCGGCACCCAGACCACATGGCCGCAGACCCGCAGCTTCGGGTCCCACCAGTTGTGGTTGGCCTCGCACTCCCGCCCGGGGCCGACCCAGTAGTGGTCATAGACGAAGGCGCCCGCCGCCAGCACGAAGAAGGCGCCGATCAGGAACAGCTTTACGCGGCCAAGATACTCGTTCATGCGCGCCTTATGCCGGAAGATCACTTTATGTCTAGAGGGGGGCGCCCTTACGGCAAGCCGCACTGCCTCTTGACTAGGCGCGCCGCCTCGCGTTTGAGAGGCGGTCCGGCGCCGTCATGCGCCGCCACCTGAAGTCTTTAAGGACGCGCAAAGCCATGAAGGTTCTGGTCCCGGTCAAACGGGTCATCGATTACAACGTCAAGGTCCGGGTCAAGACCGACCAGACGGGCGTGGATCTCGCCAATGTGAAGATGGCGATGAATCCGTTCGACGAGATCGGCACGGAAGAAGCCGTCCGCCTGAAGGAAAAGGGCGTGGCGTCTGAGGTCGTGGTGGTCTCCATTGGTCCGGCCCAGGCGCAGGAAACCCTGCGCACGGCGCTCGCCATGGGCGCCGATCGCGGCATCCTGATCCAGACGGACGCGGACCTCGAGCCGCTGGCCGTGGCCAAGCTGCTGAAGGCGGTCATCGCCGAGGAGCAGCCCGGCGTCGTGGTGATGGGCAAGCAGGCCATCGACGGGGACAACAACGCCGTCGGTCAGATGCTGGCCGCCCTCCTCGACTGGCCGCAGGCGACCTTCGCCTCCAAGATCGAGATCACAGGCGAGACCGCCACCGTGACCCGCGAAGTCGACGGGGGCTTACAGACCCTGTCGGTCGCCCTCCCCGCGGTCATCACGGCGGACCTGCGCCTCAACGAGCCGCGCTATGCCTCCTTGCCCAACATCATGAAGGCCAAGAAGAAGCCGATCGACGTCAAGTCCGTCGGCGACTACGGCGTCGACGTCGCTAATCGCCTTACGGTGCTCAAGGTCACCGAGCCGCCGAAGCGTCAGGGCGGCGTGAAGGTCGAGACCGTCGCCGATCTCGTGTCCAAGCTCAAGAATGAAGCGGGGGTCCTCTGATGGCCGTTCTCGTCATCGCCGATCACGACGGCGCAATGGTGCGTGAAACCACGGGCAAGACCGTCACGGCGGCCCTCGCCATCTCCCCGGACGTCGACGTCCTGGTGATGGGCAAGGGCGTCGCGG
>CAIUZX010000189.1 GCA_903903715.1 uncultured Caulobacterales bacterium | reverse complement strand
GGTAGAGGGCCAGCGCCTCCTCTCCAGCCGTCACCGTCAGCGCGTCCTGCGGAACCTTGGCCATCACCGCGTTGCGCTTCACGCATAGCGAGCAGTCGCAGGTGGTCAGCTCGGTGATCTCGGCGGCGACCGTGAACCGCACCGCGCCGCAGTGGCAGGAGCCGTGATAGGGCGGCATGGGCCTTGGTCCTCTCGCGTGGGGGGCGCGCGGTCCTTCGATCGCGCCAACCTACATTTACTGCTTCAGCGTGTTCTGTCAGCCTGATGCCAGATCTGCCCGAGATGAAGGAGGCCAGATGACCGAAACGCCATTCGTGGAACGCCGGTTTGAGCTTGATGGCGGTGAGTTGGTCGTCGGCTTTTTCATGCCATCACAGGCGCCGGGAGGCGAGTTCAAATGCCATTACATCATAGGATGGCCGGAAGGAGAGCTTCGCCGGTATTCGTGCGGCCTGGATGGGATCCAAGCCCTTATGCTGGCCATGCGCATCGTCCATACCGAACTTGTCGAGAGTGATGCGTATAAGGAGGGACGCCTGACTTGGTGTGATCAGGCCGATCTCGACCTTCCGCCCCCCTGGACCTAGGGATCGCTAGATGACCCCCACAATCATAAGTCTTTCAATCACGGTTGAATTCTGATTCAGGCTCGGGGTGGGCTGATATGACCTGACCGACTTGGAGAGGGCGCGATCGAAGCCTTGTCGCCCAACAAGCCAGTAAGCGTCCCGCGTGTCGATGATCGCCGCGTTTTGAATGGAAAATTCTGGGTGCTGCAGTCAGGAGCGCCGTGGCGCGACCTATCGGAACGCTAGGGGGCGCGCACGACCTGTCACCCTCGCTTCGTGCGCTGGCGAAAAGCAGGCGTGTGGGACAGCATGATGGAGCGGCATGGGCCTCCCTCACTTCCCCGGGTTCAGCCGCATGACCTTTTCGGCCTGGGCCAGCACGGCGCTGCGGGAGTAGAGCATCGGCACATAGGCGCCGGACGCCCACAGGGGGAAGAGGTCGCGGTAGTGGGGGCTCATCGGGTCGCCGGACTGGCCGGGGGTGTTGATCACCACCGAGTTGTCCCAGGCCCCCACGTCCATCACCATCCGCACCGAGGCGCCCGCGATGACGTGATAGTCGCTGGCCCGATAGCTGGTCGCCATGGGGGTGGAGCCGGAGCCGCCCAGCTGTAGCGGCCCGACGCTCATCTGCGCCTTGAGCGCGGGTTCCGCAAGGGCGGCGGCGGCGGGGGTCCACTGGGCGAGGTGCAGGTCCCCCCAGCGCCAGCGGGCGGGGTCGGGGCCAAGGCGTTGGACCGCCTCGCGCCAGGCCTTGCCGATGGAGGCTTTCAGGATGGCGTCGCGGGCGGCGGCGGGGCTCGGCCCAAACGCGGCGTTCGGGGCGGCCAGTCCGTCGATCACGGCGGCCAGCTGGGGGTCGGCGAAGGCGGGCCGGGCGCTGGCGGGGACGACGGCGGCGACCGTCATCGATCGCAGGGCGCCGTTGGCCCAGATCTCGAACAGCGCGGCCTGAGCGCTCTCCGCCCGCTCGGACCCGTCCCAGTCCTTGAGGAGGGCAAGCCCCGCCCGCTGGTCGGCGTCATCGCCGGAAAGGCCCTTCAACAGCCTCGCCGCGCGACGGGCCAGCGGGCTCGTCGCATCGGTCTGGATCGCCATCATGTCGGTCAGGGACAGCTTGGGCTTTTCGGCGAGGCGGGCCTCGATCTCGTCGATCCGGCTGCGGTCGACCCACTCATAGCCGAGCTTGGTCTGTTCCGCCGGATAGTCCTTGGGCAGGTTCATCTCATTGGCGGTGGCGAGCCAGCCCTTGGCCGGGTTCTTGACCGCCGGGAACTGGTTCGGCGGCGTCAGGCCCTTCCACTCATAGCGGCCGTCGCCCGGAACGGGGAAGAGGCCGTCCCAGTTGGGGCGGGACGGGGCGAAGGCGGACGGCAGCCAGCCGGTATCTCCGTGCACATCGGCGTAGACGAGGTTCAGCGGCGGCGCCCCCCAGTGGGCGTGGGCCGTCTCGAAATCCCCCCAGCTCTTCGCGCGGAACATCCAGGTCGCGTTGAAATAGCCCGCGGCCCCCGGCAGGCTCCAGATGGAGCGGACCGCGAAGGCCTTGCGGCTTGCGGGCGTCTCGCCGATCACCGGGCCGTGGCGGGTGAAGCGCAAGGTCACCTCCCGGTCCGGGCCGCCCTTCACCGCGATCTTGTCGCGCACCACCTCCATCGGCGTCCAGCGGCCCTGATAGCGGTACATGTCCGGGCGCTTGGGGCTGGTGTCGTAGGTGTAGAGGTCCTGCTGGTCGGCGTAGAAGATGGTCAGGCCCCACGCCGCCTCGTCATTATGCCCGAAGCTGACGCCGGGGAGGGCGGGCTCCCCTGCGCCGATCAGGTGCAGGTCCGGCGCGTCGAGATGGACAAGATAGCGCAGGGACGGAACGCTATGCTCCCGATGCGGATCATTGGCCAGGATTGGTCGTCCGGTCACGGAATGATCCGCCGCGACGATCCAGTTGTTCGACCCCTCCCGCGTCATGTCGGTCTGCATTTTCGCCAGTTGGGTCAGGCTGGGCGCCTCGGCCTTCACCTGCTTGCCGTCGAACGCGACGGGGGTGGTGGCGAGGAAATAGTCTCCCAAAGCCTTCGACTCGACCGCGCACAGATCGCCGCCCTTGGGCGGGGACAGTTTGTGCACAGGCTCGATCTTGCGGCGGAGGGTCTCGAAGGGCAGGCCCCCCTTGCACACCGACTGGGCGCGCAGGATCTCCGACGCCAGATTGCCGACCAGGGCGTGGCTGCGGATCCGCACCACATCGTCCGCCGTCCAGGTTTCGGGGAGGGAGCTGGTCAGGCCGAATTCGACAGGCAGGGGTCTATCCCCGCTTTTGACTTCATTGACGTAGGCGTTGATCCCGGCGACGAAGGCTTCTGTCCACGCTTTCGCGTCCTTGGGGTAGGCGGCCCATTCGGCGGCCATGTCGCCGCGATAGAGGAACAGGCGCGCCGCCCGGTCCTTGTCGACAAAGTCCGGGCCGAAACTCGCCGACAGGCGGCCGAGCCCGCGCTTGCGCCAAAGATCGATCTGCCAGAGCCGGTCGCGGGCCGCATTATACCCCTGCAAATAGAACGCGTCGTGGGCCGAGGCCGCATAGATATGCGCCACCCCCCAATGATCGATTATAATCTCTCCCGGCGCCGCCAGACCCTTGGCCTTCGACGTCTCGATCCTGGCCGACGGAGCGAGGCCTTGCCCCTGTGCGACTGTGGCGCTCAGGGCGAGGGCGGCGGCGAGGGCGGAGGCGATCGGGCGGGCGGTGTTCATGGTCGATCTGTCGTCCTCGTGGCGCGCGAAGCAGCGGGGTCGAGCTTAGAGGTCGCAGGACGTCTGGCAAGCCGGGACGACCCGCTTCGCACCCCTGTGAAGGGCCTTTTTGACATAACGCGCGTTACGTCATAAGGATGATGATATAACGGCTGTTACGCCATAAGGGTCACAAAATAACGGCCGGTACGCCGTGAGGGCCTTGGCGTAACGGCTGAGATGCGAAAATGGAGGCGTTTTGCCCAAGAAAGTCGATCCCGACGTCCAGCGGCTCAGCCTCGCAAGGGCCGGACTCGCGGTCATCGCGGCGGAGGGGCTGGAGGCGGCGACCCTGCGCAAGATCGCCGCCCATGCGGGCTGCACCACGGGGACAGTGACCCACTATTTCCCCGACCGGTCGGCGCTGTTGCGCGCGGCTCTGGACGCCGCCTGCCAGACCACGGCGCGGCGGATGTACCAGGCGGCGCGGGACGCTCCGACCCACCTCGAAAAGCTCGAAGCCCTGCTCCGCGAAGCCGTTCCGCTGGACGACGAACGGCGGGGGGAGGCGAGGGTGTGGCTGGCCTTCTGGGGCGCGGCCTCCGAGGATCCGGTCCTGATCGCCGCCCACGAGCGGCGCATGGCCGACTGGCGGGGCCTGATCCGGGCGGTGCTGCAGCCGCTTCTGAACGCTAAGGCGGACGTCGATCACGAGGTGCTGCGCCTCTGCGCCCTGGTCGACGGCTTGTGCGTCCGCGGCGCCCTGTGCCCCGACGACTTGGCAGAAAAACGCGCAAGGGCGGCGGAGATCGAGCGCGTGCTCGACGCCCATGTGGCTGATCTGAAACGGCAATTTCGAAAGGATGTGGCCTGATGCGCAAGCCCTTGCGGATCGCCTTTCTGACGACCGACCTCGCCTTTATCCTCTACTGGACCCTGTCCGGCCTTCGGCAGGCGGGCGTCCTGCCGATCCCGGCGGCGTGGATGTATTCAGGCTTTGATATCCCCCGCGTGGTGGCCTGGAACTGGTCGTTCCTGCCTGTGGACCTCGCCTTTTCGACGACGGGCCTTTTGGCGGTGGCGGCGTCCCGTCGCGGCGATCCGGTCTGGCGGCCCCTGGCGTTGTTGTCCCTGGCCTTCACTTTCTGCGCCGGAACCATGGCCGTCGGCTACTGGACGCTCCTGGGCGAGTTCGAACCGACCTGGTTCTTGCCTAATCTTATCCTCGTCATCTGGCCGCTGGTCTTCCTGCCGGGCCTCGTCCGCCAAACCGCGATAGAGACGGCGGGGCAGGTGGGCTGAGCACGACTTTTGCGTTGGAACGCCCTAAATCGAAACCCCTCACCTTATTCGCTTGACTTTACGGGCGCCGTCGACCATTGAGGCGGCGACCTGCGCGCAATACCTTTAGCCTCTTTAGGCGTCTGCGCGGTGTTTGGGGCCGAAATTTCGACCTCCAAGCCGGGCGCAGGAACAGACGCACGTCCCAACCCGTCCTTCGGACGCGGCTCCTCGCGCACGGCATTCATTACCTCCCCGCCTGTACCCGCCTTCGATTGCTTCACTTTGAAAGCTGAAAATTCGTGATTACATTTAAAGACTTAGGTCTCTCTGAGCCGTTGTTGAACGCGCTCAGCGCCAAGGGCTATGTGACGCCCACGCCGATCCAGGCGAAGGCGATCCCCTCGGCGATGGAAGGCCGCGACCTTCTGGGAGTGGCCCAGACCGGCACCGGCAAGACCGCCGCCTTCGCCCTGCCGATCCTGCATCGTCTGGCCAAAAACCCCAAGCCCGCGCCGCGCCGCGGCTGCCGCGTGCTCGTCCTGTCCCCGACCCGGGAACTCGCGACCCAGATCGCCGAAAGCTTCCGCGCCTATGGCCAGAAGCAGCAGGTCCGCGTCGCCACCGTGTTCGGCGGCGCCAAGATGTCCACGCAGATCAAGGCGCTTATGGGCGGCGTTGATGTGCTGGTCGCCACCCCCGGCCGCCTGATCGACCACCTCGGTCAGCGGACCGCGCAACTCGGCGACACCGAGATCTTCGTGCTGGACGAAGCCGACCAGATGCTGGACCTTGGCTTCTTCCGCCCGATCCGCCAGATCGTCAGCCATATCCCCAAGGAACGGCAGAACATGTTCTTCTCGGCGACCATGCCGACGGAGATCGCCAAGCTCGCCGCCGAACTCCTCTCCGATCCCGTGCGGATCGAAGTCACGCCGCAGGCCACCACGGTCGAGCGCGTGGACCAGCGGGTCATCTTCATCGAGGCCGGCAAGAAGCGTGCGCTTCTGGCCGAGCAGTTCGATGATCCGGCCTTCAGCCGCGCCATCGTCTTCACCCGCACCAAGCACGGCGCGGACCGGGTGGCGGAATACCTCGAGAAGGTCGGCATCGAAGCGGCCGCCATCCACGGGGACAAGCGTCAGGGCCAGCGGGAACGCGCCCTCGCCGATTTCAAGGCCGGAAAGGTGCGGGCCCTTGTGGCGACGGATATCGCTGCTCGCGGCATCGACGTCGATGCGGTCAGCCACGTGGTGAACTACGAGCTGCCGATGACCCCGGAAGCCTATGTGCACAGGATCGGGCGCACCGCCCGCGCCGGCGCCGGCGGTTCGGCCATCAGCTTCTGCGCCGATGACGAGCGTCTGCTCCTCCGCGCCATCCAGAAGACCACCCGTCAGACCCTCCCGGCCTTCGACCGCCGCGGGGACAAGTCACTGGTCGTTCCGGCAGTGCTGACCAAGTCCGACGGCGGCGAAGTCGAGCAGCGTGTCGCTCAGCCGAAGGCCCGCAATGGCGGCGGCGGTGGTTACCGCGACCGCGATCGCCGGCCCGAAGGCCAGGGCCGCGGCCGGGACTATGCCCCCCGTGACAACGCTCCGCGCGACCAGGCGCCCCGCGATTTCGCACCCCGCGACCAGGCGCCGCGTGACTTCGCGCCCCGTGATCATGCGCCCCGCGACCACGCCCCTCGGGATCATGCCCCCCGTGACCGTGCGCCGCGGGATTTCGCGCCGCGTGACGGCGCGCCTCGCGAACATGCGCCCCGTGAGCATGCTGCTCGGGATCACGCGCCCCGTGACGGCGCTCCCCGTGAGCACGCTCCCCGTGACCACGCCCCTCGCGCACATGCACCTCGCGATCATGCGCCGCGCGAGCACGCCTCCCGCGACCATGCGCCGCGGGAGCATAGCGCCCGCGACCACGCGCCTCGCGATCACGGTCCCCGGCCGATCACCCCGCGGGGACCAGCGACCGACGCGATCCGTCCGACGGCCGCTCCCGTCAAGGCCAAGGGCCCCGGCGGCCGGCCGCAGGGACCTGGCGGACGTCGTCCGTTCAAGCGCTCGGCGGGTTAAGACTTAAGGCGTTGCGCCCCATTGTTCGACCGGCCACTGTGTCGACGGACGGTGGGGCGCAGCGTTTCGTGCGCCTCAAAGGGAACGCTCAGCCATGACCGGACCCTTGGAGGGCAGCGACAGCCCCGCGCCTGACGCGCAGATGCCTGAGGGCGGGGGGCTGTGGGCGTGGATAAAGCGCTCCCCCCTCGCGCATCTTGGCCCCGGTCTGATCACCGGGGTGGCGGACGATGACCCCAGCGGCATCGCCACCTATTCACAGGCGGGCGCCCAGTTCGGCCTCAACATGCTGTGGACCATGCCTCTGGCACTGCCGATGAGGGCGGCGGTCCAGTCCATGTGCGCCCGCATCGGACGGGTGACCGGCGAAGGCCTCGCCGCCAATATCCGCAAGCAGTTTCCCACCGCCGTGCTGGGGGTGGTGGTCCTTCTCCTGGTCATCGCCAACACCCTGAACATCGCCGCCGACCTGGCCGCAATGGGGGAGGCGGGGGCGCTGGCGACGGGGTTTGACCCGCACCTCATGACCACAGCTTTCGCGTTGTTGACTCTGGGTCTGCAGATCTTCGTGCCCTATCACCGCTATGTGCAGCTGTTGAAATGGCTGACCCTGTCGCTGCTCGCCTATGTGGGCGTGCTTTTTGCGGTCAAGGTTCCCTGGGCCGAGGTTGCGCAGCGCACGGTCTTTCCCCGCATCACCCTCGACGGTCCCGCCGCCATGATGGTGGTCGGCGTGCTCGGCACCACCATCAGCCCCTACCTCTTCTTCTGGCAGCCGTCGGAGGAGGTGGAAGACATGGCCCGCAGCCGCGCGAGGCCGCTTCTGAAGGCGCCGGATCAGGCCAAGGCGGAGCTTCGCCGCATCCGCTGGGATACCTGGAGCGGCATGTTCTACTCCAACATCACCGCCTATTTCATCGTCCTCGCGACCGCCGTAACCCTTTACGCAGCAGGGGTTCGCGACATCGGCACGGCGGCGCAGGCCGCTCTGGCCTTGCGTCCGATCGCCGGAGATTTCGCGTTCCTCCTCTTCACCACGGGGATCCTGGGCGTCGGCCTGATCGGCGTGCCGGTGCTGGCGGGATCGAGCGCCTATGCGGTCGCCGAAACCTTCGGCTGGGCCTTCGGCCTTGAGAAAAAGCTCCATAAGGCCAAGGGCTTCTACGGCGTGATCATCGCAGGCGTCGTCATCGGCTGGGCCCTGCAGTTCACGCCGGTCAACCCGATGAAGGCCCTGTTCTACTCGGCGGTCATCAATGGCGTGGTGGCCGTACCGCTGATCGCGGTGGTGATCCTGATCGCCTCCAGCCGCAAAGTCATGGGCGCCTATCGGGCGAGCGCCTCGCTGATCGTGATCGGCTGGCTGACCGTCGTGGTCATGGCCGCCGCCGCCGTGCGGATGGTCTGGCCGGGGTAACGTCTGGTCTTTAGGCGGTGTGAGGAATGACCGCCTGATAGAGGACGGCATTCGCAGCGTCGCGGAAGCTGAAGCCGAGCTCCGCCCCGCGAACGGTCAGCGCCGCAAAGCCTGACACGTCCTTGCAGAACTTGGTGCCCTTGACCGGGCGAACGGGTCGCACCTCGGAGCCCGCCCCCACCAACACATAGTGCAGATCATCGCGGACAATGTGCTGCAGGTCGTGATCGTGTCCGCAGATATAAGCCTGCACGCCGTGCTTTTGCAGGATCGGCAGGAGGCCCGACACCAGCTCCGGCGTATCTCCGTGACCCGAGCCGCCGGAGCGGATCGTGTGGTGGCCGTAGACGAGCTTCCAGCGCGCCTCGGAGGCGGCCAGCGATGCGTCCAGCCAGGCGCGTTGTTCCGCTGGATGTTCGAAGGTGATCGGCTTGCCGGTGTAATGGCTGATCCGCTCGGCGTAGTCCTGCAGCATCGGCGAGGTGTCGATGCAGAAGAGGTCGACGCTGGCGGCGCTCAGGCTGGCGTCGTCCACCTTGTAGAACCGCTTGGGCATCCGCCAGCGGGGGCTCAATTTCGCGTAGTCGAGCTGGGCCTGCGGGTTGCCGTGATAGTCGTGGTTCCCAAGCGCCACATACCACGGCGTCTGCAGGTGCGGCCCTGCGTAAACGTCGTTGAAGCTCTCCTTCCAGTGGGTGTCGGTGACGCTCTCGACCCCGTCCGGATAGAAGTTGTCCCCCACCGACAGGACAAAGCGGGACGACAGTTCCGCCGCCGCCGTCTCCATCGCCAGGCCCACCTCACGCTGATGATGCTCGCCCCGTCGGCCCCAGTCGCCGACGACCAGCCAGCTGAGCGCAGGGGGCGTCGCTCCCGACGCGTTCGCTCCCGCCAAGCCCGCCAGGGCGCTCAGCCCCGCCGTCACCGTGCGTCGATCCAAGGTCGGCATGTCCAGCCCTCCAGCATGGTCAAGCCCCTAAACCGATCCGATGACAGTTGTATAGCTGGCGGCAGCGCTCAGCCCACCGCATCCAGCGGCGCGATGGCCGCGATATCGGGCAGAGCGCCCGTGCGGCTCCGCTCGCGCCAAGCGCGCACCTCATAGGCCGCCTGAAGGTTCAGCCAGAACTGCGGCGTCGTGCCCAACAGGCGCGACAGGCGCATCGCGGTGTCCACAGTGACCGGCGTTTCCCCACGAATCAGCCGCTCAACGCGGGTTCTGGGCACATACAACGCCTTCGCCGCCGCCCCTGCCGAGAGGCCGTGAGGCTTGAGAAACTCCTCCAGCAGGATTTCGCCCGGGTGAACTGGGGCCAACGCTGGGTTGAGATCCATGTCGTCCGTCATGTCTAAAGTCCTTTGATGGAGGTCGACTGATCTTCGCTCAGTGATAATCGACGAACTCAACGTCCGACGGGCCTTCTGACGTCCAGACAAATACGATTCGGAACTGGTCGTTGACGCGAACGGAATGGCTTCCCGCGCGGTCACCCCGCAGCACCTCCAGTCGGTTGGACGGTGGAACGCGAAGGTCGTCCAGCGTCGCCGCAGCATCCAGCATCGCCAGTTTGCGCGCCGTCACGCGAACCAGATCGGCGGGAAAGCCCTTGCCGGGATGCACACCGTTGAAGATCCGTTCGCAGCGAACGTCGGCAAAGCTCAGAATCGTCAAGGTCCTGTTCCCAGCCGATCAGTCTATGTATCACGTAATGATACATAGGGCAAGGCGAACGTATCTCAGTGCGTTACACGTCCGCCCATGGCTGTCAGCCGCCGGCGCGGGCCTTGGCGAAGTCGAGGGCGGATTTGTAGTCCGCCTTACCGTTCGGCGCCCGCAAGTTGACTTCGCCGGTGAAGATCCGTTTGGGCGACTTGTAGGCGGCGAGGGTCTGGCGGACGTGCGCCACCAGCGCGGTCTCGTCGAAGGCGCGGTCCGGATAGAGCCGCACAACCCCCGTCACCGCCTGGCCCCACTTGGGATCGGGCAGGCCGACGACCAAAGCGTCCTCGACGTCCGGATGGGTCTTCAGGGCCTCCTCGACCTCCTCGGGGAACACCTTTTCGCCGGCGGTGTTGATGCAGGCGCTGCCGCGGCCCAGCAGGGTGAGGGACCCGTCCGGCTCCACCACGCACCAGTCGCCCGGAATGGCGTAGCGGACGCCGCCGATCACCCGGAACGTCCGGGCGGTCTTTTCCTCGTCCTTGTAGTAGCCGACCGGGTTGGGCGGAGCGACGGCGACCATGCCGCGCACGCCGGAGCCCGGCGCAACCGGTTGATCATGCTCATCAAATACGCGGGCGCGGTCGCCCAGCATGAACTTGGCTGTCTGGATTTCCCCCGCCGCGGTCATCATCGAGGTCCCAAGGCCCATGGCTTCGGAGGACGAGAAGGCGTCGGCCATCACCGCATCCGGCATGTGCTTCAAAAGCGTCCGCTTGACCTCGACGCTCCACATCACCCCCGACGACAGCATACGGGTGACGCTGGTGGCGTCCCAGCGGGCGGGGTCGGCTTCAAGCGTCTCGGCGATCGGGCGGGCGAAGGGGTCGCCGACGATGATCAGGTTGGCGGGCCGCCACTGGTGGATGGCGTCCAGGGTCTCGACCGGGTCAAAGTGCAGCTTTTCCAAGGTGATCACCGTCCCGCCGGACAGCATGGCGCCGATGGCCGAGATCAGGCCGGTGCCGTGCATCAGGGGCGGGGCGACGAGGCTGGCGGGGCCGGGGCCCATGATCTTCACCGCTTCGATCAGCTCATCCAGCGTCTGCGGCACGGGGCCCAGCAGCTGGGCCGACAGGATGGTCAGCATGCGCAGGTCGTGGGTCGTCCACATCACGCCCTTGGGCATGCCGGTGGTGCCGCCGGTATAGATGAACATCATGTCGTCGGGGCTGCGCTGGATGCCCAGAGGCGCGCCGTCGCCGGTCTCGCAAAGAGTCTCGAAGCATTCGGCGCCGTCGCCGCCTTCACCGACCTCGATGAAGAGCTTCACCTTGGTCAGGCGGTCCTTGATCGTGTTGATGTGATGCCGGAACTCCTTGCCGTAAACCACGACCGTGGCGTCGGAATTGTCGAAGATGTAATAGACTTCTTCCGGCGTGTAGCGGTAGTTCACGTTCACGTGCACCAGCCGCGCCTTGAAGCAGGCGGCGAGCAACTCGAAGTATTCGGGCCGGTTGTGCATGTAGAAGGCGACCTTGTCGCCATAGGTTGCGCCCTTGGCCAGCAACGCGCGGGCGAGGTTGTTGGAGCGGCGGGTCGCATCGCCCCAGG
>CAIUZX010000188.1 GCA_903903715.1 uncultured Caulobacterales bacterium | reverse complement strand
GAGCTCGACCGCCAGCTCGCCCTGATCGCCGACCTGCCCGGCATGTCCGTCGGCCAGCCCGCCTATGCGCTGAAGGGCGACCGCGGCGTGCTGTCCGTGCCCGTGAAGCGCACCGCCATCGAGGGCGAGGCCTTTATCGACAATCGCGGACTGAAACAGCTCGGACCGGTGCGGGCGGGCGTCGCGGCGCAGTGGAACGGCGTCTTTTCGCAACGCGACTCCTTGCGTCTGCAGAGCATCACCACGCCCCTCGACCCGAAGGAGCTGACCGCCGTCGCGGCGCGCTACGCCGTCCAGATCAATAGTTCCGGGACCGAGGTGTCGGGTTCGGTGGCGCATACGATCTCCCATCCCCGCGCTGCTGGGACGGCGGGGCTGTCCACGGAGAACATCACCACCGCCGTCGATGTGGCGATCACACAGCCCGTCATCCGCACCCGCGAGGTCAGCCTGTGGCTGAGCGCAGACTATGGCTACACGCTGGTGCGCGACCGGCTCGCCGACGGATCGACCAGCCGGGACGAAATTCACGCCGCGGCGCTGACCGTGCGAGGCTACATGCCGCTGCTGGGCGGCGTGCTGAGCGGCGGCGGTTCGCTGACCCGGGAGCTCGATACGCAGGGCTCGGAGACCGCCCTCGGCGGCGCGCCCTCCGGCGTCTATGTCGGCAGGGGCTTCAACCTCTACAACGGCTGGATCAACTGGCGCGGCGACCTGATCGGACCGTTCCACGGCAAGCTCGCCCTGATGGGCCAGTCCACCTCGCGCCACCTCGCCACGATCGAGCAGATCAGCCTCGGCGGCGGCGACTACGGCAGAGCCTATGACCCGGGCCAGCGGCTTGGGGACAAGGGCCGCATGGGCTCGGTCGAGATCGGCGCCACCCTGCTCGACCGGCCCGACGGCCTGATCCGCTTCGGCGAAACTTACATCTTCATCGACGGCGGCAAGGTCACCTCGGTCGACACGGCCTATCTTCCCGGGTCTCTCTGGTCGGGCGGCTTCGGCGCACGCGTCAATCTGCTGGACAGCCTGCGCGCCAATCTGGAAGTGGCCTATCCGCTCTGGGCCCCGGACACGATCAAGTCACCCCGCGTGACCGCCAGCCTCACCTCGTCTTTCTGACGCCTCGCCGTGACCACACCGAGCCCATCTTCAAAGTCGGCGTCGCTCCCGCTGGATCCTGCGACGGGGGTCGCGCTGGTGGTCGGCCTGTTCGTCGCCTTCACCCCCGGTCTGTTCAATGACGGAGACACCTTCCTGCACGTCGCGGCGGGGGCGCGGATGCTCGATCTTGGCCATGTGCTGACCACCGACCCGTTCTCCTACACCTTCGGCGGCAAGACCTGGCAGACGCATGAATGGCTGGCTGAAGTCGTCATGGCGCTGACGTTCCGCGCCGGGGGCTGGGCCGGGGTCGCCCTGCTGTTCGGGGTCGCGGTCGGATCCGCCATCGCGCTCCTCGTCAGGCACGTGCAGAAGCTGGCGCCCGGCCCCGTCGGCCTCGCCATCGCCGCCCTGCCCTTCGCCTGCCTCGCCCCATCTCTCCTCGCAAGGCCGCACATCCTCGCCCTGCCCCTGATGGAGCTGTTTGTCGCCGAGCTCGTCTTCGCACGTCGGGACGGCAGAGGCCCACGGGCCGTTCTGCTCGCCGTGATGATGTGGGTGTGGTGCAACATGCACGGCTCCTTCGTCATCGGCCTCGTGCTGGCCGCCGCCTTCGGGCTGGAGGACGTGATCCGGAAGCGCGACGACCTGATCGCCGCCGCCCGGCCTTGGGCCATCCTCGGCGCGCTGCTGCTGGCCGCCGTGGTGATCGGCCCCCACGGGATCGACAATCTGACCTTCCCGTTGAAGCTCACCCGCTTCAGCAGCCTGAACGCCATCGGGGAGTGGGCGCCGATGAACATAGCCGAGAACGGCGTGTTCGCCCTCACCCTCGCGGCGGGGCTGTTCGCCCTGCTGTGGCGCGGACGGCGTCTCGACGCCCTGCCCCTGCTAGTCACGCTCGCCCTCATCGACATGAGCTTCAGCCACGTCCGGCACGTGGTTCTGTTCGCGGTGTTAGCGCCGCTGATGGTCGCCGAGGCTTTCGCGACAGGATCCGAGCCCGCGCCCAGACCTGCGCCCTTCGCCGCGATGGCCGCGAGCCTTGCCGTGGTGGCGTTCGTGCGGATGCTCGCGCCCCTCTCCGAGCCGAAGAGCCCCTGCGCCCCCGTCGCCGCCCTCGCGCATGTCCCGGCAAGCCTGCAGGCCCAGCCCGTATTCAACGCCTACGCCTTCGGGGCCTATCTCGCCTATCGCGGGGTGAAGCCCTATGTCGACAGCCGCGCCGAGGTATACGGCGATGATTTTCTCAAGGCCTTCTCAGGGCTGGAAGAGAACCCGGCCCTGCTGATGAAGGAACTGGAGGCGCGCAATGTCGCCTGGACGCTGGAGGCGCCGGGCTCTCAGGTCGCGCGCGCCCTCGACGCCTCCCCGGGCTGGACCCGGCTCTACGCCGACCCGACCGCGGTCGTGCACGTCCGCGCCGCTACGTCCGCGAAATGATCTCGACGCCGAGACCGCCGTCGCGCTGCAGGACCCGCGCGCGCACGCCGTAAGCCGCCGCGATGGCCCCTT
>CAIUZX010000187.1 GCA_903903715.1 uncultured Caulobacterales bacterium | reverse complement strand
CGCGACCCAAGTGCCGTCGTGGCCGTCGCCCGCCTCGCGCTCCTTGTCGGCGCGCACCTTCGCGATCGCCTCGGCGTTCGCGCGCTCGTCGTTCTTGATCGGGATCTGGGCGGCCATGCCCCCCATGGCGAAGGCGCCGCGGCGGTGGCAGGTCTTGATCAGCTGCAGGGAGTAGGCGCGCAGGAACGCCTTATCCATGGTCATGGCCGAGCGGTCGGGGGTCAGGCGGTCGCCCTGCGCGCCTATGCGCTTGATGTAGCTGAAGATATAGTCCCATCGGCCGCAGTTGAGGCCGACAATGTGGTCCTTCAGGGCGAAGAGGATCTCGTCCATCTCGAAGGCCGCAGGCAGCGTCTCGATCAGCACGGTCGCCTTGATGGTCCCGACCGGCAGGCCCAGCGTCTCCTGCGCATAGACGAACACGTCGTTCCACAGCTCCGCCTCGCGCCAGCCCTCGAGCTTGGGGAGGTAGAAGTAGGGGCCGGACCCCTGCGCCAGCGCAGCTTTGGCGTTGTGGTGCAGATAGAGGCCGAAGTCGAACAGGGCCCCCGACACGGGCTGCCCGTCCACCTCGACGTGGCGCTCCATCAGGTGCCAGCCGCGGGGGCGGATGATCAGCACGGCCAGCTTTTCGCCGAGCTGGTAGGCCTTGCCTGTCGTCGCATCGACGTGGGCGAGCTTGCCCGCCCAGCGGTCCTTCAGATTGACCTGACCCTCGATCACATTGGCGAAGGTGGGGGAGGTGGCGTCCTCGAAGTCGGCCATGAACACCTTCGCGCCGGAGTTCAGCGCGTTGATGATCATCTTGCGGTCGACGGGACCCGTGATCTCCACCCGGCGGTCCTGCAGATCCGCAGGAATGGGCGCCACCCTCCAGTCGCCGGCGCGGATCTTGGCCGTCTCGGGCGAGAAGTCAGGGGCGGCGCCCGCGTCGAAACGGGCCTGGCGGGTCACGCGGTCCGCCAGCAGTGCGCGGCGGCGTCCGTCGAAGCGGCGATGAAGCTCGGCGACGAAGGCCATCGCCTCCGGCGTCAGCACGTCGTCCTGGCGCGCCACGGGCGGGGCGTTGACAACAGGACCGGAAGCTGCGGCGGCGGGGGCGTCGAGGGGCATGGGGTCTTCTTCACGTCGAGGTGGGGCGAAAGGTTTGAGCACCCCTCATCGGGCATTCGGGCAGGGTATGGCAAGTCATCTCGAAACGGGCGAATTCGAGACGGGGACAGGCTGTCCCAAACGATCGCATCGGCAAACGCGACTGATACTCAACTGGCGTCTGCGGTCGTTCCCGCCTGTTAGGCGGCGTCTCGATCCCGTTAAGCCTCGCTGAAACAGGAACGCGTGTCAGGTCGGCTGTCGAAGACTGTTTCAGGCGGCGGGCAGCATGATCTGCTCGGTCGCGATGCCGAAGCGGACCGACGCGCGGCTGGAATGCTCGCTCGACAGTTGCTTCCAGGCGGCGCGGGCTTCGTCCTGCGTGGCGTAGGGGCCGAACACTTCGGGGCGGCCTTCCTTGATCTCGCGGAATGACAGGCAGCTGTATTCGCCGCCGATGACCCAATAGCGATGCTGAAGTCCCATGGTCGTTGCTCCGGTACGGACGGCTCGGCCATCCGAAAACATCATTTGATGGAAGAAGCCTAAGGCCAGACAGGCCGTGGGCGCGACTCTATTGAGGCCACGATGTCACAAAACAACTTGCATATTATTGTAAATATGTTACAACATGACTATGGCTCTGACCCAGGACAAGAAACTGTTTCTCGGCGCCCGGCTGAAGCGTCTTCGCCGGGAGCTTGACCTCACCCAGAGCCGGATGGCCGAGGAACTTGGCGTCTCGGCGAGCTATCTCAACCTTCTGGAGCGCAATCAACGTCCGGTCACGGCGCAGGTGCTGTTACGCCTCGCCGACGCCTATGACCTTGATCTGCGCACCCTCTCTAGCGACGGTGACACTGCGGG
Source organism: uncultured Caulobacterales bacterium (assembly GCA_903903715.1). GTDB lineage: Bacteria > Pseudomonadota > Alphaproteobacteria > Caulobacterales > Caulobacteraceae > CAIMFV01. The sequence goes on along the minus strand of CAIUZX010000187.1, from coordinate 848 downwards.
CGCGGCCGGGCTGGAGGAGGTGTTCGGCGATCCCTTGTTCAGCGACCTCAAGCCCTCGCGCCACGAGATCACAGAGCTCGCCGAGCAGTCGCCCATGGCGGCGGAGGCCTTTGTGCGCCTCTACCGCGCCTATGTGGACGGGCGGCGGATGGCCGATCTTGGCGTGTTTCAACGTCCCGAAGACCTCGCCCACTCTCCGCGCCTTGCGCCGTCGGACTGGGTGCGAGACGTCATCCAGTCGCACCGCAATCACTTCCCCGAGCTCGATGAGACGGGGGAGGCCTTCGCCGCCGAACTCAATCCCGCCCCGCAGGATTTCAGCGGCGCCGCCCGCGCGCGGCTAGAGGCGAAGTTCGGCGTGCGAGTCAGCGTCATGCCGGTGGAGATGATGTCGGACTCAGTCCGCCGGTTTGACCACCATCGCAAGCGCCTCAGCCTGTCTGAGGTGCTGACGGGTTCCGGGCGCAACTTCGCGCTGGCCTATCAGCTCGCCATCCTGGAGCACGGGGCGCTGATCGACAGCCTGGTCGAACGCGCCGCGCCGCCGGACCGGTCGACGAAGAGCCTCTTGCGTGTGGCGCTGGCCAACTATCTCGCCGGCGCGACGATCATGCCCTATGAGGCCTTCCACGCCGCCGTGGAAAAGATGAACTACGACGTCGAACTTGTGCGCGCACGCTTTGGGGTGAGCTATGAGCAGGCCTGCCATCGCCTGACGACCTTGGCCCGGCCTGGCGCGCGCGGCGTGCCCTTCTTCATGATCCGCGTCGACGCAGCGGGGAACATCTCCAAGAGGTTTGCGAGCTCAGCTTTCCCGTTCTCGCGCTTCGGCGGCGCCTGCCCCCGCT
>CAIUZX010000186.1 GCA_903903715.1 uncultured Caulobacterales bacterium | reverse complement strand
GGCGAGAACTTCTGCAATAGCGAGGTCCCGGCAGGGGTGTTCTGCACGCGGCTGACCGTACCTTGGCCGCCATAGGAGATGCGGGCCTCGGCGATCTGGGTGTGCTGGATGGTGTTCGACGAGGTGATGTCTTCGGGGCGCACGATGCCGGCGACCTCCAGGATCCGCTTTTCGGCGTTGATCATGATCTCCTGCTTGCCCTGGATGACCAGATTGCCGTTGGCGAGCACGCCCGTCACGACCGCGGCGACGGTCAGGCTGACGGCTTCGGAGCGGTTGACGCTGCCCGAACCGTCGTTCTTGAAGCTGGAGTTGGTGGAGACCGACTGATTGGCGATCGGAACGCCATTATGCGCCAGAGTCTTCTCCAGGCCGAGTATGTTGGGGATGCCCAGCGTGTTGCTGCCAGCCCGCGTGGCGATGGTCTCGTTGGAGAGTTTGGCGTTGTCATTGACGTTGATGTTGACGGTCAGGATGTCGCCCACCCGCATGGCGCGCTGATCGTGGAAGAAGGCCCGGGCGCCGTTGCGCCACAGGCTGTTGGCGGAGGCGGGCCGCGCACCGTTTTCAGGGGCCTGCAGCACCGCCTGGCTCGTCGGCACAATGGCGGTGGGATAGGCCATCGGCGTGATCTTCGGGCCGTTGACGGCTTCGGATAAGGAGCCACAGGCGGTAAGCGGCAGGAGGGCGGCGAGGCTCAGAACAACAAGATGACGGCGCATGGGGCGACCTTTCAGCGGAGGCGGGTCAGCGGAGGCTGGCGTAGCGGGATTTCAGGGCGAGATCGGCGTCCGGACCGACCAGGGCCTCTCCAGGCCCCACGGCGACAGCTTCCAGGATTTTCTTTGACGCAAGGTTCATGACCTGAACCGGCTCCCCGGCGGCGGCGTCGGTCATGGCCCGGCCATGCAGGGACAGGCGCATGCCCTCGTCGCGGAACACGACGGAGACGATCTCGTCCCGGTGGATGATCTTGGCGCCGACGATGTCGCGTTTCAGGGCGGGAGCGCCGGCGCGCAAGGGGCGACGCGCCACCTTGCCGACCAGCATGTCGGGATCCATCACCGAGTCATACGGGCTTTCGGAGGCGATGACGTCCGCCCAGTTGACGTCCGTGTCAGAGACAGGTTCTCCGGCGGCGATGTTCCGGTTGTAGGCGAGAAGCTGCACCGTCTTCGGCGCCTGAGCGGCTCTCACGGCCGAAGCGCGGGTCACCGTGGCGGACCGCGCCGGCTGGCTGCGCGTTACGACCCTCTGCACCTGCACGTCCTTGACCTGGACATCCGGGGCGCCGCCTTCCACCACAATCCGACGCACGCCGCGGGCGTTGTCCCAGTCGAAACCGGCCCGGTGCGCCGCGAGCTGCACTTCACCGGCGTCCAGCACCGCCGCGCCGCCGACACGCGCACCGGTTCCCACAACGATGTCCGCCGCCGGTCCCTCCACCCCTTCGAACAGATCCGACAGGGTGATCTGCGCCCCGCGGGACGTTGGGTGCGCCGCGAGCCGCACCTCGACACCCGCGTCCGCCGGCCGGAAGAGCGCCAGCGAGAGGGCGAGGCCGAGGATGCACGGGATGATGACGGTCTGGGAATGCATGGCTCAGTGGTCCTTAGCTCTTCAACTGGGCGGCGGAGGCCAGCATCTGGTCGGCGGTCGTGACCACCTTCGAGTTCATTTCATAGGCGCGCTGGGCGACGATCAGCGAGGTGACTTCCGTCACGGCGTCGACGTTTGAGCTTTCCACGTAGTTCTGCTGGATCTTGCCGAAGCCCGTCGTGTTGGGCGCCGCCACGTTGGGTGGGCCGGAAGCGCCGGACTGCAGGAAGAGGTTCGATCCCACCGCCTCAAGGCCCGCCTCGTTGAAGAAGGTGGCGAGCTGGAGCTGACCGACCTGGGTGGTCGTGGTCTGCCCCGCCAGCGTCACCTGCACCTGCCCGCTAGCGGAGATGCTGACGTCGGTGGCGGTCTGGGGAATGGTGATCTGCGGCAGGACCGAATAGCCGTCCGTGGTGACGAGCTGGCCTGTCTGGTTGACCGCGAAGTTGCCAGCGCGGGTGTAGGCGGTCTCCCCTGTCGGCAGCTGGACCTGGAAGTAGCCCTTCCCGTCGATGGCCATGTCGTACTTGTTGCCGGTCTGAGAGAGCGTGCCCTGCGTCGTGATGCGATAGACCGCCGCAGCCTTCACACCCGAGCCGAGCTGGATACCGGTCGGGACGATCGTGCCGGTGTCGGAGGACTGGGCCCCCATGCGCTCGATGTTCTGGTACAGAAGGTCTTGAAATTCAGCGCGTTGGCGCTTGTAGCCGACCGTGTTCATGTTGGCGATGTTGTTGGACACCGTTTCAACATTGAGCTGCTGGGCGGCCATGCCGGTGGCGGCGATACGAAGGGCTCTCATGTGCGGTTGTCAGCCTTATCAATAGGGAAATGATCGGGACGAGGGTCAGTCGGAACCGGCGTCAGGCGACGCGGCCCAGCCTGTCGATCGCCTGCTTGGAAAGATCCGAGGCCGCATTCATCATGGCGGCGATGCGTTCGTACTGGCGCGAAATGCTGATCAGGTGCGTGACTTCGGTCACCGGCGTGACGTTGGAGTGCTCCACGACACCCTGACGGAGCAGACTGTCCGTCGCGGGCAGCGGCGGGTTGGTCGCGGGGCTCGAGAACCGGTTGTCGCCGGTCTTGGAAAGGGCGCCGCGATCGGCGAAGCGCACCATCGAGATCTTGCCGACCTGCACGCCGTCCTGCATCACCGTGCCATCACGCCCGATGGACGGGGACGACTTCTTGATGTCGAGATTGATCGTGGCGTTGCCTGCGGCCTCGACCGCATTGCCGTTCTTGTCGACGAGCGTGCCGTCCGCGCTGATCGCGAACCGACCGTCGCGGGTGTAGACCGGGCCCTGCGCCGTCTGGATCGTGAAGAAGGCGTCGCCTTCCACCGCCAGATCGAGGGGATTGCCGGTCGTCTCGAAGCTGCCCGGCGCGAAATTGCGGGCGAGGCCCGTGTCCAGAACATACTGGACCGGCGTGTTGGTCGGCGCCGGCGCGTCCAGGGGATCGGTGTTGAAGATCAGGGACTCCACCTTGAACCCCGCGGTGTCCACGTTGGCCAGGTTGTTGGCGGTGACGTCCAGAGAGCGCTGCAGGGTGACCTGCCGCGACAGTCCGACGTAAAGCGTATTGTCCATACGAGCGTTCCTTGATCGACGACGAGGGCCATGCAACCCGCAGGCCACTATTTTATTATTATTTTACAACAACTTAAAAGGTTAACGAGGCATGTGCGGAGGATTCCGCCCCGGCAAGTTCTGCCCAGGCGGCGCCAATGTCCCACCGTCCAAACGGACCGTTAACCAGTCGCGATGTTTAAGTCGTGCGATGGGGTGCGGCCGCGCCCCGACAAGATCCGCGGAAGTCTCTGATGTCGAAGAAGAAAGACGCACCTGAAGACGCCGAAAAGCCCGAAGGCGAAGAGGGCGAAGGCGGGGGCAAGAAGAAGCCGCCGCTCATGATCCTGATCGCCGCCGGCGTGGGCGCGCTCGTCATTATCGGCGGCGGCGCGACGGCGGCCATTCTGCTGATGGGCGGCAACAAGACCGAAGCGCACGGCAAGGACGGCAAGGAAGCCAAGGCTGAGAAGCCCAAGAAGGACGAGAAGAAGGACGACAAGAAGGGCGGCAAGGACGCCAAGGAAAAGGGCCCGAACCCGATCAGTCAGGGCCCGGACGGCATGGTCTACTACACCATTCCGGACCTGGTCGCGAACATCCAGTCCGCCGATGGGCGACCAAGCTACCTGAAAGTGAAGCTGGCGCTGGAACTTAAGGACGAATCCGTTGCGGAGTCGATTGAGCCGAACATGCCGCGACTCACGGACATGCTGCAGACCTTCATGCGCGAGCTGCGCCCGGAGGATCTGGCCGGAAGTCAGGGTAATTACGAGCTGCGGCTGGAGTTCCAGCGCAGGATCGATCTCGTGATCGCCCCGGCAAAGGTCAATTCGGTGCTGATCGAGGAGATGCTCATCAACTGATGGGGATCAGGAATATGGATCTTGAGCTGATGGATCGACTGGGACGGAAAAGAATTTCGCCCGACGCGCTCAGGGACTGGATCATCGACGCCCGCGCCATGAACCCCGCGTCTGTCGGAGTGAAGCGACATGGCTGACGAAACCGGGCCTCCCGGGTCTGACGCAGATCTCGCCGCGGCGCTGAACGCGGTCAGCGGCGGCGACGGCGAAAGCTCCGTAGAGCGCATTCTCAATCAGGATGAGATCGACAGCCTTTTGGGCTTTGATCTCGCCGACGATGAAAGCAACGAACGGACCGGCATCCGGGCCATCATCAATTCGGCGCTCGTTTCTTACGAACGGCTGCCGATGCTGGAAATCGTCTTCGACCGCCTGGTGCGGTTGATGACGACCAGCCTGCGCAATTTCACCTCGGACAACGTCGAAGTCAGCCTCGACAACATCTCGTCGATCCGTTTCGGCGACTATCTGAACTCGATCCCCCTGCCGGCGATCCTGGCGGTGTTCCGGGCGGAGGAGCTGGACAACTACGGCCTGCTGACCGTCGATTCCAACCTGATCTACTCCATCGTGGACGTGCTGCTTGGCGGTCGCCGCGGCACGGCGGCGATGCGCATCGAAGGCCGCCCCTACACGACCATCGAGCGGGTGCTGGTGCAGCGCATGGTGGAAGTCGTGCTGGCGGACGCCAAGTCCGCCT
>CAIUZX010000185.1 GCA_903903715.1 uncultured Caulobacterales bacterium | reverse complement strand
TCGAAGTCGGCAGGCTTCACAAAGGCCGAACCGATGGACACCTCGTTCGCCAGCTTGTCATCCGTATGCAGACTATAGGTCGGACTGCCCGCGGTGTTGAGGGTGAAGCGGTTCGGATCACCGCCCAGACTTGCCGCCAGCATGCCCCGCGCTGCGGCGTAGGCCTTTTGCACGTCTTGGTAGGTCGCCTTCGGATCCGGCGTCTTGGGCACATGCGGATCATAACCCATCAGCCCACTGACGATTAACTCCGTCCGCGAGACGGCCAGTTGCAGCGCCTCTGATAACTCCGCCGCATCCGCGAAACCTCCGCGATGCAGGCCGACATCGATCTCGAAATTCACGCGCGCTTTAAGGCCCCTCGCCCTCGCGATGTCGGCGATCTCGACCAATCGCTTCGGCGTATCCACCAGCCACTGCGGCGCGCCGTTCGGGCCCATCGTGTCGAGATGCTGCGCTGTCTGGGCCGCGGGCAAGGGCTTGCCCATCAGAAGATCCGCCCCCGGACGATGTTTGTTCATCTCGGCCAGCATGGCGCCGTTGAAGACCATGAAGCGGTTGGTCGACAGCCCGCTCGCCACCGTCTCGATCAGATCCATGGCGGGGAGCGATTTGACCACCACCCGAACGCCCAGCGGCTTGCCCGCCAGTCTTTCCTTCACCGCCGCGATATTGTGGGCCAGCATCGCGCGGTCGATGACCATGGTCGGCTTGTAAAGCCCCGCGCGCTTCAGGGCCGCCGACAACGTGGCGAAGTAGGGATCGTGTCCTCTGACCGGTCCGATGCCGCTCTCGCGCGCCGCGAACAGCCCCGCTGCGCCGACGCCCAGGGCCGACAGGCCGATGAGGGCGCCGCGGCGGCCCAGACCCGCCTTGGCGTCACCCACCGATCAGCGCCGTCTTCAGATAGGGGTTCAGGAACTTGCCCCCGGGATCCAGCGCCGCACGCACCGCCATGGCGTCATCGAACCTGGGATAGAGCGCGCGGAAATCCGCCGCCGTCAGGCTGTTCAGCTTGCCCCAGTGCGGGCGCCCGCCGTGGCGGCGGAAGATCGGCTCGATCAGCGTGAACAGGAACTGGTACTCATCCTTGTAATAGGCGTGCACGGCCACGGAGCCGGAGGTGCGCTGATAAAAGGGCGACAGCCAGGCGTCGTCCGCCTCGATGTGCCGCACCTCGATGGGGAAGAAGACATCGGGGCGGTTGGCCTCGATGGTGGCCACCACTTCCTTCAGCGCCGGGATCTGCGCGTCCACCGGCAGATGGAACTCCATCTCGTTGAAGCGCACCGGGCGCTCGTTGGAGAGAAGCTTCCACCCCTCGTCGACCATGTCCTCGGCTGGCAGGGTGTCCATCAGCTTGCGGGCGACAAAGCGGCGAACATCGGGCGCATAGCCGAACACGTCCCGCAGGGTCTTCAAGGTCATCAGGGTCGAGCTGTCCTCGTCCGCGCCTCTGGGCTTCACCGGACGGTAGGTCTCATCCACCGTGATCACCGCCGCCTTGCCGGTGAAGGGGATGGCGTAGAACTCGACATTGCGGTGCTTCTTCTTCAGCGCCGGCCAGTCGTCGCAGACGTCGCCGAGGTCCCGCAGCTCCACCCGCTTCTGCACCGTGGTCAGGGGCGAGTTGCGAAGCGTCACCTCCGTGATCACGCCGAAGGCGCCCAGATTGACGCGGGCGGCGTGATAGATCTCCGGGTGGTGGTCGGCGCTGCAGTCGAGGATGTCGCCGCCCAGCGTCGCGATCCGGAAGGACTGCACCTCCCCGTGGATCGCCTTGAAGCCAAGCCCCGTCCCGTGCGTGCCGGTGCCCAGCGCCCCGCCGATGGACTGCTTGTTGATATCCGGCAGGTTGCGCATCTCCTGACCGATCTTGGCGAGGGCGGGGCCGAGCTCGCCCAGCCGCGTGCCCGCCCGCACCTGCGCGGTCAGCGCCTCCGGATCATGATCCAGCACGCCGCTCATCCGGTCGAGGGTCAGAAGGGTCCCCGACGTCGGCACCAGCGGCTGGAAACTGTGGCCAGCGCCCACCGGGCGGATCGGCCCCTGCGCGGTCTTCAGGAGGCTGGCGAGCTCGTCCTCATTCGCAGGCGCGGCCCGGCTCTGCGGATAGGAGGACTGGATCCCCGACCAGTTGCGCCAGACGAGGCGCCCGGCCCCGTCCGTCGACGGCGGGCCGTCCGGCTCCCGGTCCCGCCAAAGGCGATAGCCGACCGCGCCCGCGGCGCTCCCTCCGACCAAAAGAGCGGTCCCTGTCAACAGCGCGCGTCGTGTGGTCATGGCGTCCCCCCCGGGTCGGTTTACTCTATCAGGAGATAGGCTGGTCCGCCATGAAACGGATCAGCGCCTCATGATCCGACGGCGTGCAGGTAAAGCACTGCCCCCCCGCGGGCATGCCCTTGTACCCGCCCGCGACGCTGGCCTTCAGCGCGTTAAGGCCCTTGGCGACCCTGGGCGCCCAGGCGGCGCGGTCGCCGGTCAGCGGGGCGCCGGACCCTGCGACCGCATGGCAGGCCTTGCAGGCGTGGGTGTAAATCTCCGCAAGCTTGGGATCCGCAGGCGTCATGGTCGCCGCCGTCGCCGCGATCTCCGCAGGCGAGCGCGCCGGGGCTGACGGCGCGCAGGCCGCCAGCACGCTC
>CAIUZX010000184.1 GCA_903903715.1 uncultured Caulobacterales bacterium | reverse complement strand
GTGACGCCATCTTCAGCCTGGGGGATTTCGATGGCCTGGCCTGAAGAGATGGCCGCCAGCGCCTCAGGCCACAACTCCGCGCCTAGCCGCGACAATCGATCATGCAAGGCGCCGGACGTGTCTCGAGGACTGATATCCGTCCTGGCGGTGAAAAGAACCGGACCCTCGTCGAGCCCGACGCTCATGCGCATGATCTGCACACCGGTGACAGCATCGCCGGCCATGATCGCGCGCTGGATGGGCGCCGCCCCACGCCATCTCGGCAAAAGAGAGCCGTGAAGGTTGAACGCGCCAAGGCGCGGCGCCTGCAACACCTCATGTGTCAGGATCTGTCCGTAGGCGACCACCACGGCAAGGTCGAGGTCGAGCGCGCGAAAGGTGGCAATGGCGTCCAGCGCCTTCATCGACTTAGGCGTCAGCACGTTCAGCCCCAGCGCGTCCGCCGCGGCGTGGACGGGTGACGGCTGGAGCGAATGTCCTCGGCCGCGCGGCGCCGGCGGCTGGCTATAAACCGCGATAATGTCATGGCCAGCATCCTGAATCGCGCGAAGGCTCGGCGTCGCAAATTCGGGCGTGCCCATGAAGGCGATGCGCAAGCGGGTCATCGCGTCTGCCATGGATGTACCGCGGAGCCGCGGATAAGACCGACCGTCGCGCCACTTAAGCCCACAATGATGAACTGAACGGCCATCGCGCACAGCACAAGGCCGAGGACGCGGACGACGATCATCATGCCGGTCTTTCCAAGCACCTTTCCGATGAAGCCCGACAACAGAAAAGCGGCCAGCACGGAGATGGAAACGGCGACGATCGCGGCAAGACCGGCCAGCCGGTTTGTCCAGTCGTCAGCTTCACTGGCATAGATGACGACGGTCGATATCGCGCCCGGCCCCACCAGAAGAGGGACGCCAAACGGCACGATCAGCCGTTCGAAATGTCGGCGGGCGTCGGCTTTGGTGTCGTCTAGACCAGCATCTGCCGTCAGTACATCCGCCGCTTCAATCAGTTCTCCGCTGTCTCCCGCCATTTTCAGTCCCAGCAAAAGGAGCATCAGGCCGCCGGCGATGCGAAAGGCCGGCATGGAGATGCCGAAGAACTGCAGAATTCCGGTGCCCGTGACATAGAAGAAGGCTAGGAACCCTGCCGCAAAAAGGGAGATGTAGACCGCGACCCGGCGCTGGGCGGCGCGGGGGACGCCCACGGTGGCCGCGGCGAACATTGGCACCGTGCCGATCGGGTCAATCAAGGCAAAGAGCGCGATGAAGAAGTTGACCGCCACGCCGAGTTGGCTCATCTGCAAGCCCTATCCATTTGTTTTGACCCGCTTCGCGCCCGCCGCCGCGTAAGGATTTTGCATGACCGCCGACTCGCGCCTGATCATTCCGCTGGACATGCCGACCCGCGCCGCCGCGGAGCGCTTGATCGGGTGTCTGGACGAGACCGTCTCATTTTACAAGGTCGGCTTGCAATTGCTGGCGTCGGAAGGGATGGCTCTTGCCCACGACGTCTCTCGACAGGGCAAGCAGGTCTTTCTGGATTGGAAACTCCACGATATCGGCGCGACGGTAGAGCGCGCGACCGCAGCCATTGTGGCGTCGGGCGCCTGCGACCTCTTGACGGTCCATGCGGAGCCGCAGGTCATGGCGGCGGCTGTGAAAGGTCGAGGCGGTGAGACGCGGGCCAAGATCCTTGGCGTCACGGTCCTGACCAGCCTGGACGATGACGCGCTGGAGGCGCTCGGCTACGGCCTCAGCGTCGCAGCGCTCGTTGAACGACGCATACGGCAGGCCATAGACGCAGGCGTGGACGGTGTGGTCGCGAGCCCGCATGAGGCGGAGCTGGCGCGCCGTCTTGGCGGACCGGATTTCCTGGTCGTCACACCCGGCGTGCGGCCGACGGGGGCCGCGTTGGATGACCAGGCGCGGGCCGCGACCCCCGCGGACGCCCTCAAAGCTGGGGCCAGCCACCTTGTTTGCGGTCGTCCGATCACGGCGGCTGCCGATCCGAAAGCTGCCGCGCTTGCCGTGATCGCGGAGATGGCGGCGGTTCCGCGTAGCAGCTAGCGCCCCAATTTGATCTGCCGCCTTGCACGGCTGTGACCCGTGGGTTTAGCTGGCGCGGCAAGACCAAAAACCTAGTGGAGAAGCGCGCCTTGACCCAGTCGGACCTGTTTCCTGTGCCAGCCGCCTGGTCGGCGCGGGCGCGTGTGACGTCTGAAGGCTATGCCGCCATGCGCGAGCGCGCCAGGACGGATCCGGACGGGTTCTTCGCCGAAACCGCGCGACGACTGCAGTGGATGAAGCCCTTCACCAAGGTCCGCGACGTGTCCTTTAATGTGGAGGACTTCAGGATCCGTTGGTTCGAGGACGGAGTGCTGAACGTCTCAGTCAACTGCATCGACCGCCATCTGCCGCATCGCGCCAACGACGTCGCCCTGATCTGGGAAGGCGATGATCCGGCCGCCTCTCGCAAGATCACGTATGCCGAGCTCCACGATGAAGTCTGCCGCTTCGCCAATGTCCTTAAGGCGCACGGCGTCAATAAGGGTGACCGGGTCACGATCTATTTGCCGATGATCCCGGAGGCGGCCTACGCTATGCTGGCCTGCACGCGCATCGGCGCCATTCACTCTGTGGTCTTCGGCGGCTTTTCGCCTGAAAGTCTGGCGGGACGCATCCAGGACTGCGACTCCAGTCTCGTCATCACGGCCGACGAAGGGGTTCGAGGCGGCAAGCGCATTCCGCTCAAGGCCAATGTCGACCAGGCCCTGGTGAGTTGCGCGAGCGTAAAAACCGTCGTGATGGTGACCCGCACAGGGGCCGAGGTCGCGTTGATCGAAGGTCGGGATGTCGTGTACGAAGCCGAGGCCGCCAAAGTCCCGGCCGATTGCCCGCCTGAGCCGATGGGCGCCGAAGATCCGATGTTCATTCTTTATACATCGGGATCGACGGGTAAGCCGAAGGGCGTGCTGCACACCACAGGCGGCTATCTGTTCTGGGCCGCATTCACTCACGAACTCGTCTTCGACTATCGCCCCGGAGAGGTCTTCTGGTGCACCGCCGACGTCGGGTGGGTCACCGGACACAGCTATATCGTCTACGG
>CAIUZX010000183.1 GCA_903903715.1 uncultured Caulobacterales bacterium | reverse complement strand
GCCCTGCTGGCCGGCGCAGACGCCTTCTACAGCGGGATCGCGGGGATCTTGCCACGGCCCATGCTGGCGCTGGCCAGGGCGGCGCGAGGCGGCGACGCGAAAGAGGCGGCGAGGCTCGACACGGCCTTTGCTCCCCTCTGGACCTTGTGCAAGGCCCATGGCGGCATGCGCGTGAGCTATGCGATCGCAGGACTTTTGGGCTTCAAAGTCGGCCAGCCGCCCCTGCCAGTGCAGCCGCTCTCCGGCGCGGCCCTCGACGACCTCGCCAGGGCGCTGGAGGCCTTGCCGAACCCAACCTGAAGCGCGCCTGTCGGTTCCTTGCGGCGTTGATATTCCCAAATGTGGAGAGCCTGCTGGACCCTGCAATGCGACGGCGGGACGTTCGTGTAGCCGCCGCTCCCCCTTACGCCGTCACGACCCGCTTCGTCGGCGTCTGCGGCGCTTTCAGGACGATGCTGGCGGAGCGGGCGAAGCTCTTGGGCTGTTCGTCGAACAGTTCAGCCAGCTTCTCCGTCATGGCGCCGCCCAGTTGCTCGACGTCCACGATGGTCACCGCGCGCTTGTAGTAGCGGGTGACGTCGTGGCCGATGCCGACGGCGATCAGCTCCACCGGCGAGGCGGTCTCGATCTCGCGGATCACGTCGCGCAGGTGGCGCTCCAGATAGTGGCCGGAGTTGACGGACAGGGTGGAGTCGTCCACCGGCGCGCCGTCGGAGATGACCATCAGGATGCGCCGCTGCTCGGGTCTCGCCATCAGGCGGCTGTGCGCCCAGACCAGCGCCTCGCCGTCGATGTTTTCCTTGAGCAGCCCCTCGCGCATCATCAGGCCGAGGTTCTTGCGCGCCCGGCGCCAGGGGGCTTCGGCGGACTTGTAGATGATGTGGCGAAGATCGTTCAGGCGGCCGGGATTGGCGGGCTTGCCCTCGCGGATCCAGGCGTCGCGGGACTGGCCGCCCTTCCAGGCTCTGGTGGTGAAGCCCAGGATCTCCACCTTCACCGCGCAGCGCTCCAGCGTGCGGGCGAGGATGTCGGCGCAGACGGCGGCGACCATGATCGGGCGCCCGCGCATCGAGCCGGAATTGTCGATCAGCAGCGTGACGACCGTGTCGCGGAACTCGACATCGTCCTCCTGCTTGAAGCTGAGGGGCGCGGTGGGGTCGGTGATGATGCGGGTCAGGCGCGAGACGTCGAGCACGCCTTCTTCGAGGTCAAAGCTCCACGACCGGTTCTGCTTGGCCATCAGGCGCCGCTGCAGCCGGTTGGCGAGGCGGGAGACGACGCTGGAGATCTGCTGGATCTGCTGGTCGAGATAGGCGCGCAGACGCTCCAGCTCCTCCGGCTCGCACAGGGCCTCGGCGGGGGTGACCTCGTCGTCGCGGGTGGAATAGACCTTGTAGGCGGGCTCGGTCAGGCCGGGATTCTTCGGCTCGGGCCTTGAGGGCTGCATCCCGTCGGCGAGGTCGGGCGCTTCGTCGCTCATGTCCGCGTCGGCGGCGTCCTCGAGCTGGACGGACTGGTCCTCGCCGGCCTCGCCCTGGTCTTCCTTCGACTCGCTCTCCGCCGAAGACGAGGCGTCGGACTCTTCCGAATCGCCTTCGCCCTCGTCAGATTCGGCGGGGTCGGGGGTCTGTTCGGTGTCGGGGGTGTCTTCGGTGTCGTTTTGCGCGGCCTCTGGATCGGCCTCGCTGAGGTCGAGATCGGCCAGGATGGTGCGGGCGATCTTGGCGAAGGCCGACTGGTCCTCGATGGCGGCGGCCAATCGGTCGAGGTCGTTTCCGGCCTTCTTCTCGATCTCCTCGCGGACGAGATCCACCATGGCCTTGGCGCCCGCGGGGGGCGCGTCCCCGGTCAGGCGTTCGCGCACAATCAGGGCGAGGAGGTCGGGCAGGGGGGCGGAGGTTCGGTCGACCACCCGGGCGAGGCCCTTGCGCTCCACCTGTTGGTCCAGGAGGGCCGAGAGGTTGCCCCGCACCCCCATCAGGGCGTTGGCGCCGATGGCGTCGATGCGCGCCTGCTCGATGGCCTCGAACGCCGCCGCGCCGCTGGGGTCTCTTGGGCTGTGCCTGGCGTGGGCCGCGTTGTCGTGATGGGCGAGGCGCAAGGCCATCTGGTCGGCCATGCCGCGGATGCGGGCGGCGTCCGTGGCGCTCAGGTCCCGCGGCGGATGAGGCAGGGTCAGGCGCCCGGCGGTCAGGGACGGCCCGTCGCCCGCGTACACGACTTCGAGATCCGGAGACTCGGCGAGACTGCGCGCGGCGTGGGCCAGGGCGCGCTTGAACGGATCGGTGGGGGAGTCAGACTTGCTCGACATGGTGCGGAGACCATAACGACATCAAGGCGGCGGCGAAAGCGTGCGAGGCGAGCTGACTTGCGAAGTCGAGCATATGGCGCGATCCTGAAAGCTAAAGGTTGTGAAACGGGGCGGACGCAAATGATCGGGATCTTGCTGCGGATGGCGATGGTGGCGCTGGGCCTCTACATCGCGACGACCATTGTCCCTGGGGTGGTGATCGACAACGTCAAGACGCTGGTGCTGGCGGCGCTTCTGCTGGCGGTGGTCAATGCGGTGGTGCGACCCATCGTGGTGATCCTAACTTTGCCGCTGACCGTCGTGACGCTCGGCCTCTTCATCTTCGTCGTGAACGCCGTCCTGTTCTGGGGTGTCGGTTCGATTCTGCCGGGCTTTCATGTGGCGGGCTTCGTCCCCGCGCTCCTCGGCTCCATCGTCGTGGGGCT
>CAIUZX010000182.1 GCA_903903715.1 uncultured Caulobacterales bacterium | reverse complement strand
TGGAAGATGCCGGGGATCAGCAGCAGAAGCGCCACCCCCTGCCAGGTCGGCTGCAGATAGGCGAGGACATAGATCGGCGTGCAGATGATCAGGCCGATGCCGGGCGTCAGGGCGTACCAGGCCGGGCTGTGCTTGCCCGCCCAGTCCGTGATGAAACCGCCCGCCAACGTGCCGATGCCGGAGGAAAACCCGCCGACGAGGCCGACGATCAGACCGACGGACGCCAGATCAAGGTGGAAGGCGCGAATGAAGTAGGAGGGCACGAACGCCCCCGCCCCATAGGATCCGAAGGAGGCGATGGTGACGCCGAGGATCATGTTCAGGACCGGCCAGGCGCCGAACAGCGACCAGGTGACCTTGCCGAGCTCTGCGATCTCGCTCACCAGGGTGAACTTTGGGCGGACATAGGCCGTCGCCGGCGTCTCGGTCTCGGAGTGGCCGCGCGGCGGCTCCTTCACCACCGTCTTGAGAATCAGCGCGAGCAAAAGGCCCGGCAGGCCCACGATCACGAATGCGATCCGCCAGCTGAAGTTCTGCGCCAGCCAGCCGCCGATCACCGCACCGAACATAGTCCCGAGCGGAATGCCGAAGGAATAGACCGACAGGGCGGTCGCCCTTTGCTTGGGCGGGAAGTAGTCGCTGACCAGCGAGTGCGACGGCGGCGAACACCCCGCCTCCCCCACGCCCACCCCGAAACGATAGAGGGCGAGCTGAGCAAAGTTGGCCGCCGTACCGCAGAGCGCGGTGAAGCCTGACCAGATGACCACCGAGACGGTGATGATCGTGACCCGGTTCTGCCGCTCCGCCAGGCGCGCGATGGGAATCCCGAGAATGGTGTAGAGGAGCGCGAAGTAGAGGCCGCCGAGCAGACCCATCTGGGCGTTGGTCACCTTCAGGTCGACCTGGATCGCCTGCGAGATGGTCGAGACGATGGTCCGGTCAATGAAGTTGAAGGTGTAGGCGGCGAGCAGCAGGCTGAGCACCGCCGCCTTGTACCCGTTGGAATAGACCGGCGTCGCGGTCGCGTCGGCGCCTTTGGCGGCCATGGATCTCGTCCTCCCCAGGTCGAGTTGTTCTTGTTGAGCCCAAGTGTGCGTCAAGACGGAGGCGCGCGCCAGACCCCTCTCCGTATCAGGCGAAAAGAGGCGCCGGTTGCGGGCCGCGGCGGATCGGGCGATATCTGCGCCGCCCCCCCGCCCGCGCATATGGAGACAAAAGACGGATGCAACTGATCATCGGCACCAAGGCCTGGTCTTCCTGGTCCCTCCGCCCCTGGCTCGTGATGGTCAAGTCCGGCGCGGCCTTTGATGAGCTGCGCGTGGCCCTGCGTTGGGAGGGCGCCTCCGCCGCCATCGCCGCCGTGTCGCCGTCGAAGCGCGTGCCGGTGCTGCGGGATGGGGATCTCGTGATCTGGGACTCTCTGGCCATCTCCGAATATCTGGCGGAGCGCTTCCCGAAGGCCGATCTATGGCCAAAGGACGCGAGCGCCCGCGCCATCGCCCGCGCCGCCGCTGCGGAAATGCACTCGGGTTTCGGCGCCCTGCGCGAGACCTGCCCCATGGACCTCGCCCTTCGCAAGGTGCAGGCGCCGGATGAGGCGACATCGAAGGACCTCCGCCGAATGGTGGAGCTGGTGCGGACCTGCCGCGCGAAGTTCGGCGCGAGCGGCCCCTTTCTCGTCGGCGGCTGGAGCATCGCCGACGCCTTCTTAACCCCCGTCGCCACCCGGATCCGTAGCTATGGCCTTGACCTCGCCGCCCACGGAGATGACGGTGTGGCGAGCGCCTATTTCAACGCCCTCCTCGCCGATCCCGACTTCCAGCGCTGGGAGATGGACGCGATCAACGAGGCGGTTGAGCGGTAAAGCGGCCCTGGGCCCCGGAGGATCTCATGCCTGTCACTGGTATCGGCGGCGTCTTTTTCCGCGCGAAGGATCCGGAGGCGCTGACCGCCTGGTATCGCGACCACCTCGGCGTCGCCATGGACGGTTACACGCCGTGGGCGCAGCAGGCCGGTCCCACGGTCTTCCAGCCCTTCAAGTCCGACACCGACTATTTTCCAGCGGACCGCCAGTGGATGATGAACTTCCGCGTGACGGATCTCGACGGCCTGATGGCCACGCTAACCGCCGCAGGCATCGAGGTGATCACCAAGCCTGAATGGACCATGGAAGGCGTCGGCCGCTTCGCCCGCATCCACGACCCCGAAGGCAATCCCATCGAACTCTGGGAGCCGGAGGCAGAATAGGGAGGCGGACCATGGCTATAACGGCGGATGAGGCGACGGCGCTGGCGATGGGCCTTGGTGAGGTGAGCGCGGTCCCGCACTTCAACCGCACGGCCTTTCGCACGCCGCGGCGGATCTTCGCGACCCTCGCCGCCGACGGGGAGGATCTCAATCTGATGTTCGACCCCGAGCTTCAGGCCTTCTACTGCGAACAGGCGCCGGACGCCTTCGCCCCCGTCCCCGGCGGCTGGGGCAAGAGCGGCTCGACCCGCGTCCTCCTCGCCGCCGCCGACCCAGATACGCTCAGGGGCGCCCTGATGGCCGCCCACGCCCGCGCGAACCTGCCGCCGCCTGCGAATGCGCGGAAGGGGAGGTAAGCCCTCCCACCCTCACTTAGCAGAGCAGGTCACGAGGGGCGCACGGCTCGAACGTCACGCGCCGTAAAGGACATTTGCGTCGACGGGAACGGGCAGCGAATGTCGATACGATCCTGAAGCGGCCGTCCGCGTTCGTCCGGCCCCCCATACGTGCAACGCATAGCCCATGGCCCAATGAGATCGCCTCAAGGTCGAGTTTGACCAATTTAAACTTTACCTATGATTGTTTTTGAAATATCAACCATAGCCTCGGTAGTCCTCGCGACTGCGGTTGGCGCTCGCAAGCTCGCCCATCTGCAGGTCGTGATGGAAAAAATAACCGGCTTGAGGAAGAAATTACCCACAACCACACGACTTCACGAGTCAAAAGGCGACATTCGGTTTCTCACGAACACAAATGTCAAATCAAGATGGAGGCCTTACTAGTTCTTGTCACGCCACAGGCGACGTGGAGTATCTTGAATTGGCGCCGAAATTGCTTGCCTATGTGTTGTTTGCAATTCCAGGCCGTGATGATTTTTATCGTCATCACCACGAACGGGAGATCATACGATGTCGATTTCACCGATCACAGCTTCGATTGACGCGCGCGCGAACATTGACCCGTCCGTTAACGCTCACGCACCCACAGCGCCAGGCGCGCCTGAGGATCTCGACGCGCCCCCCACGCCCCGCGCATCAGCAGCGCGAGAGGCGGGGACGCCGGCCGGAAACCCCCACGGACCCAGCAGTCCAACGATTGCCTCTGGAACAATGCGCGCGCTCATTGAAGCCCAGGCGTCCGACGCAAAGTCCGCGCCATCCAATACCGACATTCACAACATGACTAATCAGGAAATGCTGGACTATGCGACGTCACATCAATTGAAAGACGTCGCGCTGTCCTTCACCCTCGACTACTTGCCCGCTGATCTCAGTCCTGCTGGTCAGGCGGCGTTCCGCCAGACCTTGATGTCGGACCCGACCAAACATGATTTCGTCAAATTATTCCGCGACGCCGCCGATGGCGCTCGATCTCGGGGCGACATGCGAGGCGAGCACTATTTCGACGCGATGATGGAAAGCTTGATCCCAGCGTCGGCAAAGGATGCGTCGGAGCGCAAGACCAAGAACGCCTGAGGCCGACGCCGGACGTTCTATTCGAGTTTTAACCCGCAGAAAGGATAGACGTTATGAACGATACGATCAAAAAATTCGCCACAATAATCGCCGTAGGATTGTATTTTAGTGGGACTTCACCTTCGATTGCGCAAACCTACAACCGACAGACCGTGATTGAGAGCGGCGCAACGGCGACCATACCCTCCGCTTCGTTTCCCACGCTCCAATCCTTACCGGCTGAAGGTAAGGCGCCCGCACCCGCCGTCAAGGCGCCCGCCCCTGGCGTGACCTTCCTGCAGGTCGTGAATGTGTGCTCCACACAGGGTTGCGACACGATTTCAAGCGGTCAACTGGCGACCCAAATCACGCACAAGGGGCCCCAAGTTTACGCCTATGTTTGGGAGATAGGTTATGGCCGAGGTGAGATCGCCAAGCAGGGCGGCGCTCTTCTCACCAGCGGCCAGCAAATCGCTTACAATCCTGTATGTCTCGTTAGCGGTAGCTATACGATCAATTGTCCATCAGGCTACACGATTGTCGGATTCCGATATGTTTGGAATGTCGGCTATTATCTGAGCCAAGGTTATGCTCAGAATTTTACAGCCCAGGACACGTCATTAAATTCACCTTTCAACACTTTATCGACTGCTTTGCAGATAAAATATTCGACGAAGTAATACACACCCACCAGTCGCCTGAATGGTGAGAAGTTCGATAGAGCAAAATCCGAGTCTAACGCATCGGATTTTGCTCACGAACTTTCAATGTGGAGCCTTTTGGGCGATGGTTCATTGGTCGCCTCGTCAAATACCGCACTTATCCGCAACAAGCCCTTGCTCCACCCCCTAAACGCCCTTCAGATCCCGCGCATAGCGCTTCCAGTTCTCCACATAGTGCAGGGCGGACGCCGTCAACATCTGCGCTCCGCCCTCATCCATCTCGCGCACCACCTTGCCCGGCGCGCCCATGACGACGGAGTTGTCGGGGATCTCCTTCCCCTCCGTGATCAGGGCCTTGGCGCCGATCAGGCAGTTCTT
>CAIUZX010000181.1 GCA_903903715.1 uncultured Caulobacterales bacterium | reverse complement strand
GGCCGTCTCGCAGCGCGCCGGCAGCTCCCACATGATCCAGGACCACATGCGGGTCTGCGGATCCGCACGGCTTGCTTCGTCCCAGATGCGTCCGCCAGCCTCCCGCGCCAGATCCGCGCGCGTTTTTTCCGCGCCGCCATTGCGACCATCCGCCGCCCGCAGTGCGTGGTCATAGAGGTCGAGATACTCACGGCCCGCCTGCATCTGCGCCGCTTCCATATCGGAGTCCTCTTTCGTCTCGCCGGAGCGGGACAGCTTCTTCAGCTCGGGCCGAACGACCAAATAGAGGGACATGTGCCCGTTGAGGGCGCCCTGGCACCAGCCAACGAGGCCGTAGTCGTCCGATGGCGCCCCGGGGGGAATGTCGGTGATGTCCTGCGACAGGCTGGTCAGGGCGGGCGCCGGCTCCGACCCGCCGGCGTCCGGCTTTCCTGGGACAGCGACATAGGGGCCCGGCGCCGAGGAGGGGCGGATCGCGCCCGGCGCCGTTACGGGCGCGCCCCAGGCGGGCAGGGCCAGCGGCGATGAAGCCGCCAGAGCCGTAACGGCGAACAGCATGCCAAACGTCCTTCCAAGACTTTGCGGGAACACCCGCCAACTCGGGAGCTTAACATGATGTGACCGTGCGGTCGATTTAGGGCGAATGTCGTTGCCGCCTGCAGCCTCCGGGCGTAAGGCTTTTATGCACATGCCCTATCTGTCGGACCTCGCTCATTATCTCCAGCGTCTGGCGCAGCCCGCCGAACGCCCCGGAGCCTTGTCCAGTTGTTCGCCTGATCTCCTTGATCATGACTATGCGACCGCGGTGACCGCGCTTGGGGCGAAGCTCGCGCGCGCCGAGGGTCCGCAGCGCCCCGGCGAATTCGACGCTTTCACCGCCATCTTCCGCCCGCAACCGGCGTCCGAAGAAGACGTGGGCCGTCTGTATCGCCTGGCGCGGCAGACGACGCTTGGCTTCGAGGCCTACGCGCAAAAGCTTGCACGCCGCTACAAGAACTGTCCGGTGGTGCTGGAGCGGGTGCTGGACGGCCTGTTCGAACTCGCCCTCGCCGACGGCGTGGTCAGCGCGCGGGAGACGGATTATCTCGAACGCACCGCTCTGGCCCTGGGCGTCAGTCCAGCGGTCTATCGCGCCGTTCGCGCGCGTCGCCTCGGTCTGGGCGAGGATGATCCCTATCGCGTGCTCGACGTGGATCCGCTGGCGCCAGACGATGCCGTGCGGACGGCCTGGAAGCGGCTGCTGATCGAGCACCACCCGGACCGCGCCCTGGCCATGGGGCTGCCGCGCGAGCGGGTAGAGCAGGCGCAGATCCGCGCACAAGCCATCAATGCGGCGTTTGACAAGGTGATGCGGGAGCGCAAGCAGGGCTTCGCCGCCGGTTTCGCCTGAAACGCGGGCGCCGCGCTGCGTTTTTCTTCGCAATGCAACGTATCTGTTGACGAAGGCCGATCCGGCGCCAACATGAGACCTTAATGCTCCGCCAAGCTGTCGCTGAACCGGATGCGGGACGGGAGCGCTCGACATGAGAGAGCTTGAAGATCAGGGCGGAACGACGGGCGCTGCGGGCCATGAGCCTGGCGCTTCGGGACTTCTGCGATTCGCCGGCGGCGTTGTCGCCCTGACGGTCGGCGCTGTCGGCGTCGCGGCGACCCTCGCCGCCGCGGCGGTGCTGGCGGTCTTTACCGTCATCGCCAGCCTCCTCCTCGCGACCGCAGGGCTCGCCTGGCGTATGGGCCGCCGCCAGCCCAAGGCGAACGAGCCCGTGCTGATCGACGCGCGCAAGGTCGGCCACGCCTGGGTCGCTTATGGCTGGGACGAACCGCGGCGCTGATCGGACGCCTCGCCGATGCCGGCCCCTTTCGGCGACGCCTCTTGGGGCGATCATTTACCGGCTGCTTGGAAGACCCTTTTGAAACTCGACAAACCTTCGCCCAACTTCGATGAGCGGCGCAGCCCCCCAGACATGGTGGTGATCCACTACACCGGCATGAAGACGGCGGCCGAGGCGCTGGACCGGCTCACCGATCCCGTGGCCAAGGTGTCGTCCCATTATCTGATCGACGAGGACGGCGCTTTGCTGCGACTCGTCTCCGAGGAGCGGCGCGCCTGGCATGCCGGCAAGTCCTTCTGGAAGGGCGAGACCGACTGCAACGCCGTGTCCATCGGTATTGAGCTCGTCAATCCCGGGACCGAGTTCGGCTATCGGCCCTTTCCCGCCCCGCAGATCGACGCGCTGATCGGTGTGCTCGACGATATCCGCAGCCGCTGGACCGTGCCGGACGGGCGCATCCTTGGCCATTCCGATGTCGCGCCTGCCCGTAAGGACGATCCGGGCGAGTTGTTCCCGTGGAAGCGTCTGGCCGAGGCCGGTCACGGGCTGTGGGCGGAGCCGGCGCCGTCCCCCGGCGCACCGCTCGGTCCCGGCGATGAGGGCGTGGGCGTGTTCGCCCTCCAGGCGGGCTTACACCGGATGGGCTACAACAATCCGCCGTCCGGCCAGTATGACGAGGACACAAGGCTCAACCTGATCGCCTTCCAGCGCCACTGGCGGCCGGACAAGGTCGACGGGATGGCGGACGGGGAGACGAGGGCGCGCCTCGTGGCCCTGTTGCGGTTGGCCGCGGACCACGCCTGACCCGAAACCATTGACCTTCCCCGGCCTTTCGCCGCACAAGGACCGCGGGCCAGACGGCCGGACGGTCGCGGCGCTTTTGCGTCGAGGAAAGTCCGGGCTCCACGGTGACAAGGCGGCGGGTAACGCCCGCCGGGAGCGATCCCAGGGATAGCGCCACAGAAAGCAAACCGCCTCATCCCCGCAAGGGGAGCGGGTAAGGGTGAAAGGGTGGGGTAAGAGCCCACCGCGGACCTGGCGACAGGGACGGCATGGCAAGCCCCGCCTGGAGCAAGACCGAATAGGGATGGCGCGTCCGCATCGCTTGCGGTGCGGGCAGGATCGTCACTGGTCCAGTCGTCCGGGTTGGTCGCGAGAACCGTCCAGCAATGGGCGGTCCAGAGGAATGATCGTCACGGCGCCCGCAAGGGCGGCGTACAGAACCCGGCTTACAGGCCGTCTGGCCCGCGATCATACGTGAACGACAACCCTATGGCCGCTCGCGCCGGTCCATGGGGGCGAGGGAGAGGTCATCTATGGTGGAGCGGGCGATGTTCTCGATCGCCTCCCAGTCGCCGGCCTCGACCAGGCTTGGCGGCGCGAGCCACGATCCGCCGACGCACATCACATTTGATTGCGCGAGATAGTGCGGCGAGGACTGGCGGGTGATGCCGCCGGTCGCGCAGAACTTCACCTGATGGAACGGCCCCGCGAAGGCCTTGAGCATCGGCACGCCACCCGCCGCTGCGGCGGGGAAGAACTTGATGTGATCATAGCCGCGCTCATAGGCGGCCATGAGCTCTGTCGCTGTCGAGATGCCCGGCAGATAGGGCAGGGGCGCGGAGACGCCGACGTCGAGGAGTTCCGTCGACGCGCCGGGAGACGCCGCATAGGCCGCGCCCGCCTTGTAGGCGGCGTACAGGTCCCGCGCCGACAGGATGGTGGAGGCGCCGCAGAGGGCGTCCGGCACTTCATCGGCGATCACGCGCACGGCTTCGAGGGCGCATGGGGTGCGCAACGTCACCTCCATCGCCGGTACGCCGCCGACAAGAAGGGCGCGGGCGAGCGGCGCCGCGTGTCGCACATCGTTGATCGTCAGGACTGCAATCACCGGCGAGGCCGAAAAGACGTCTTCCATTCGCATCATTCCGCGCCTCCGACGCGCCGTGTTGTACTGCTCGGGGTTATCGCCGGACATCCGACCCCCCGGATGCGGTCATTGCCGCGATGTCTTCCACGCTTGAGAGATTAAAGTCCCCCGGTATGGCGTGCTTCAGGATTGACGCGGCCAACGCGAACTCCACCGTCTGTTGCGCTCCCATACCCGATATCACGCCGTGAAGCACGCCCGCCGCGAAGGCGTCGCCGCCGCCGATGCGATCAACCATGGCGTTGAGCCGGCGGGGCGGGGCGTAGGCCTCCTCGCCGGCGCGGGTGAAGACGACGGCGCCCAGGGTGCAGGCGTCCGCGCCGTGCGTTTCTCGCAGGGTGCTGGCGATGGTCTGGAGCCTGGGAAAGACCTCGAAGGCGCGGCGGGCGGCGCGCCGACGGCGGTCGATGGGATCCTCGCCGGCGAAGCTCTCACCGAGGGCGAGGCCGATATCGAGATCATTGACCAGCCCAAGGCGCGCCGAAGAGAGTATTTTCCGCCACACGGCTGCCGGGTCGCCATCCCACAGCGCCCAAAGCTTGCTGCGGAAGTTGCCGTCGAAACAGATGTTTACGCCTAAATTTTCAGCCGCTTCGACCGCGGTCTGCGCCGCCTGGCAGGGCAGGGGTCCGACGGCGGGGGTGACGCCGGACAGGTGCAGCCAGTCGGCGCCCTTGAGCAGCGCCGGCCAGTCATAGGAAGCAAGCTCGGCGACCGCGAAGGCGGACCCCGCCCGGTCGTACAGCACCTCTGACGGGGTCAGCACCGCGCCGAGGGTCAGGAAGTAGAGACCGATCCGGCCGCTGGTAAAGCGAATGGAGTTCACATCCACGCCGGCCTTGCGCAGCTCGTCCCGCGCGGCGGCGCCCAGCGTATTCTGCGGCAGGACCGTCACGACGGCGGCGTCGTGCCCCATCCTCGCCAGCGAGACCGCGACGTTGGACTCGGCGCCGCCAAAGGTCGCCTTCAGGTTTGCGGACTGGAGCAATCGCTCCCTATCCGGCGCAGTCAGGCGGAGCATCAGTTCGCCGAAGGCGACAATCCTGTGGGCCTTGGACATCAAGGGTCTTTTCGTTGTGGAGCCGACGAGAGGTGATGCAGCACAATTCCGGCGGTCACCGCAACATTCAGACTGTCGAAATTGTTCGCCATCGGAATGGCGACAGGTGTCGCTCGATCCATCAACCCCTGCGGCAGGCCCGGTCCCTCGGCGCCCAGGATCACCGCCGCGCGCTTCGGACGCGCGAGCTCCGCCAGCTGTGTCGCGCCCTTGGGGGTGAGGGCGAGGGGGGTGAACCCTTGGCCGGTCAGAAGGGCGATCAGATCGTCTTCGGGCGCGAGTCGCGCGAAGGGCGTGGTCAGCGCCGCGCCGACGCTGACCCGAATGGCCTTCCGGTAGAGCGGATCGCAGCAAGTCGCGTCAAGCAGCACGGCGTCGACCCCGAAGGCGGCGGCGTTGCGGAACAGGCCGCCCATATTGTCGTGATTGGCGATCCCGACAAGGACGAGAACCAGCGCGGCCTCTTGCAGGCGCGCCAGCAGGGATCCCGCGTCGAGAGGTGCGCGTCTACGCCCAATAGCCAGCATGCCCCGGTGCAGGGGAAAGCCCGCCACAGCGTCGAGAACCTCAGGTGCGGCGACATAGACGGGCGTAGTCGGCGGCAATGTGGCGAGGGCGTTGGCGAGCTTGTCCAGCCGCTTCTTGGCCACCAGCACGGACACCGTCTCCATGTCCGGGGCGTCGATCAGGCGGCGCAACACCACCTCGCCCTCGGCCATGAACAGGCCCTGACGCCCGACGAGATCCTTTTCCTTCACCTCGCGATAGGCGGCGACGCGGGGGTCGTCGGGGTTCGTAATCTGTTCGATCATGCCCGTTCATAGGCCCTTCCGCGCATCCGGCGAAGCACCCTATAGCTTCACACGTGACCTATCATTCCACCCTCGACGCCGCCCGGGCGCTTCTTCAGCGCGTGTTCGGCCATGACGACTTCCGAGGCCTGCAGTCGCAGGTGATCACGGAGGTGCTGGCTGGCCGCAATGCGCTTGCGGTGTTGCCGACTGGCGGCGGCAAGAGCGTGTGCTACCAGATCCCGAGCCTCATGCGGCCGGGCCTCGGCGTCGTGGTCTCGCCCTTGATCGCCCTGATGACGGATCAGGTGGCGGGTCTGCGGCAGGCGGGCGTGTCTGCAGCGCGTCTCGACAGTCACATTGGCCTCGACGAGCGGGCGGACGCCTGGCGGCGGATCAGCGAGGGAACCCTCGACCGTCTCTATATATCTCCGGAAGGCCTGATGCAGGGGCAGATGCTGGAGCGGCTCGCCGCCCAGCCCATCGCGCTTCTGGCCATCGACGAGGCGCACTGCGTCAGCCAGTGGGGTCATGACTTCCGTCCCGAATATCGCATGCTGGGCCGTCTTGCGGAGGTGTTCCCGACGGCGCCGAGGCTTGCAGTCACCGCGACCGCCGACGCCCGCACCCGCGCGGATATCCGCACCGAACTTCGCCTCGAGGGCGCCGCCGAGTTCGTGGCGAGCTTTGCGCGCCCCGAACTGCAGCTCAACGCCGAGCGCAAGAAGGGCCGGGGCCGCGACCGGGCGGTGGAGCTCGTTCTGGAGCGACCGAACCGGTCCGGCGTCGTCTATACGGGCTCGCGACAGGGGGCCGAAGAGATCGCCCAGGCGCTGATCGACCGCGGGGTCCCCGCGACCGCCTATCATGCGGGCCTCGACCGGCAGGTCCGCGAGGACCGGCTGAAGCGCTTTCTGGAGGACGAGGACGCGGTGATGGTGGCGACCATCGCCTTCGGCATGGGCGTCGACAAGCCGGACGTGCGCTATGTGATCCACGCCGACAGCCCGGCCTCCATCGACGCCTACTGGCAGGAGGTGGGACGCGCAGGACGGGATGGCCTGCCGGCGGAGGGTATCGCCCTCTACAACGCCGCCGATATGAGCTTCGCCGCGCGGCGGATCGACACCCGCGACCTCGCGCCCGAGGTGGGTCAGGCGCAGAAGCGGCGGCTCTATCAGCTCTACGCCATGTTCGAAGGCGCGGCCTGTCGCGCGGCGGCGGTGCGGCGCTATTTCGGCGAGACAGGGGTGTCGGACTGCGGGCAATGCGACGTCTGCCTCGACCCCCCGCAGCTCGACGACGTCACCGAGCAGGCGCAGAAGGCCTTGTCGGCGATCCACCGGCTTGGCGGGCGTTATGGCCGGGGGCGTGTGGTCGACCATCTGACCGGCAAGACCAAGGATGTGAGCGCCTACGAGGCGGGTCTGTCGACCTTCGCGATCGGCGCGGACTGGCCCGCCGTCGCCTGGCGGGACCTGATCGAGGCGCTGGTCTTCGAGGGCCTCGCGCAGGAGGACCCCAACGACGGCAAGCCGCTGCTGGGCCTTGGAGAGGCGGAAGCGGTGCGGAGCGTCTATCGCGGCGACCGGCGGGTGCGGATGCGCGCCTCACGCACGGCGGACACGAAGGCGGAGCGCGTTCGCGGCGCCCGGGCGGGGTCTGTGGAGCCGCCTTTAGCGGCGCGGCCGTTGTTCGATGCGCTGAGGGCCTGGCGCAAAGCCGAGGCGGCGGCCCAGTCGGTGCCGCCCTACGTCATCTTCATCGACCGGACGCTGCTGGATATCGCCATTCGCCGCCCGAACGATCTTGAGGCGCTGCGTCAATGCGACGGGGTGGGGCAGGGCAAGCTCGACCGGTACGGCGAGGCTGTGCTGCGGATCGTGCGGGCGGCCTAAAGATCTGGTCTACTGGCCGATTGGCTTGGCGTCTGACTTCGGCGTTTCGGAAGGCGC
>CAIUZX010000180.1 GCA_903903715.1 uncultured Caulobacterales bacterium | reverse complement strand
TTCAGCGTCTTCAGCGCCTCCGGGTTCAGATAGATCATGTGGCCGGACGGATAGAACTTCAGCTCGAGATTCGCGCGGATCGGCCCGTCCAGCAGCATGTGCGAAAGGTCGAACTCGGTCTGGTAGAACGGGGTGGCGAGGTCGTAATAACCGTTCAGGGACAACACCTTGGTCGACGGGCTCTCCCGCAGGGTCTGGGCGAGATCCAGCATGACGGCGGCGTTGTTGGTCTTGTAGCCGCCGGAATTGAGCACCGAATGGTGGCCGTCCCAGTCGCCGATCAGATTGTAGGCGCTGGGGCGATAGTCGAGGTCGGTCTTGTAGCCAAGGTCATGGCGGATGTAGTCCCCCGCCGCGGACACATAGGCCGACTGGATGGCGGTGTCGGAGGGGTCATAGCTGGTCTGCTCCCCCGCCGTATCCTCTTCGGTGCCGGTGTAGCGGCTGTCGAGACGGCCGACGATCTGCCCGCGGCTGCGCAGGAGCTCCCGCCGGAACCGCTCCAGATTCACGCGCAGCTTCGCCCGCTTTACGTACTCGACCGACAGGCCCGTATAGGCGCTGAGCTTGCGCGCGACGGCGTCGAACTCTTCCGCAGTGATGTCCTGTCCCTTGAACAGGGCGGCGGCGTAGGGGCCGCTCGCAAAGGCGCGCACCTCGGCGAGGAAGGGGGCGAGCTCCGTCGGGCGATTGGCCAGCGCATTGTGGAACCAGGCGGTGGCGGCGTAGGTGGGCAGAAGGCCCACATAAGGCACGTCGAAGCCCAGGTCATCCAGCCCCGTGTTCAGATAGGACGAGAGCAGGACCACGCCGTTCAGGTCGAAGCCCATCTCGTGCAGCTTGTAGGACACCACCGCCGAGCGGGTGGTGCCATAGCTCTCCCCGAACAGATAGCGCGGCGCGTTCACCCGGTGGTTCTGGATGATGTAGCGGGCGATGGCCTTGGAGAAGGCCTCCCCGTCCTGATCGACGCCGTAAAAGGCCTTGCCCTCGGCCTTGCCCAGCGGCCTTGAAAAGCCCGTGCCGATGGCGTCGAGGAAGACAAGGTCGGTCTTGTCGAGCAGGCTGTCGGGATTGGGGACGAGGTCATAGGGCGCAGAGCCCGCGGGCTGGGGCGACGGCGTCTTCACCCGCACCGGCCCGAAGCTGCCCATGTGCAGCCAAACCGACGCCGAGCCCGGCCCGCCGTTGTAGAAGAAGGTCACCGGGCGCTTTGGCCCGTCCGCCGTATAGGCGACATAGAACATGCTGGCGGTCGGTTTGCCGTCATTGTCGCGAAGCGTCAGCGTGCCGGCTGTGGCCTTGTAGGCGATCTGTTTGCCGCCGATGGTCACGGTGTGGGAGGTGACCGTCTTCGCCTCCTCCACCGGCGCCCGGGCGGTTGCGGCCTCGATCTTGTCGACGTCCTGGCCTTTCTCAGCCGCAGGACCATCTGCAGCATAGGCGAGCGGCGCGGTCAGCATCAGCGCCGCCGACAGTATGCTCAAGGCCGTACGACGCATGGTGTCTCCTCGGATGCGACCGCAAATCATCGGGCGAGAGTTCGCTTGGGCGCCGGGTCCTGTCAAGCGCGAGCGATCGCAACGGCAATCGGTTTAGGGGCGCCTGATTGCAAGACATCGTTATGCAGTCATGCTACATAACGCATGCGTCGCCCCTGCTGCGACCGGCATCAACCTTTCGGGAGGCGAAGTTGTCGCGGTCAATCGGTCACTATGCAAAGGCGGTCCTGCCCGCCCTGTCCGTTCTATCTCTCGCCTCGGTGGCGCATGCGGGAACGTCCCACAAGACCTCGCGCGCGACCCTATCGGCGGCGGCGGACGCGCGCATCAACGCCCTGGCGAGCGAAGTCGAGCTTCTGAAGACTGAGCTCGCCGAGGAGATCCAGGCCCGAAAGGCGCTGGAGGCCCAGGCCGCCGCGGCGACCGCGCAGGCGGCGACAGCTCAGGCCGACGCCCGCGCCGCCCGGTCACAAGTGGCCGGCGAGATCAACACCCTCCCCGCGACAGTAAAGGCGAGCGTCGCCGCCGCCACGCCCAAGCCCGGCTGGTGGGGCGACACCAGGGTCGGCGGCATCGTCTTCGCTGATGTGAGCCATGTCAGCCAGAAGACCCCCGGCGCAGTCCCCGCCACCTCGACCTCGCAGGCCTCGAACGGCTATCCAAGTTCGAATGGGACGGGTGTCGACATCAAGCGCGGCTATCTGATCTTCGAGCACGGCTTCAACAGCGTCTACTCGGCCAATGTCACGACGGACCTGATTTATGACGGCGCGGCGAAGTCGACGCAGCTGTTCCTGAAGAAAGCCTACCTTCAGGCGAAAGTCTCGGACGCCCTGGTCATCCGCGCCGGCGACGTCGAGCTGCCCTGGATCCCATTTGCAGAAAGCGTGGAAGGCTATCGCTTCGTCGAGAACACCCTGATCGACCGGATCAAGTACGGCGCGACGACAGACACCAGCCTCAATGTCAGCGGCCAAATTCCGGCAGGTCCGTTCAAACTGGGCTACTCGATCTCCGCCCTCGACGGATCGGGCTTCAAGTCGCCGGGGAACGGCAACTTCAACCGTGCACGGACCATGGACGTCGAGGGCCGGGTGAACGCCAGGCTCGGCCCGATCGTCGCGGCGGTCGGCGGCTACAGCGGTCAGCTCGGCAAGGACACGCAAGGCGCGTCGTACAATCACACCGTCTCACGTGTGGATGCGCTCCTCGCCTACACGACCCCCGCCGGGCGCGTCGGCGTCGAATATGTGCGGGAGCGAAACTATTCTGGCGTGACGACGGCGACGCCGATCAAGCCCACGGGCGAGGGGTATTCCGCCTTCGGATCGCTGCGCCTGACCAGCCAGCTCGATCTCTTCGGCCGCTATGACCAGGTCAAGCCGGAAGTGGACGCCCTGTCGTCCGCGAACAAGCCGAACTCAGCGACGAAGGACGTCTACTGGAACTTCGGCATCGACTATCACCCGATCGCGGCCATCGACATCGCGCTGGTCTACAAGCGGGAGAAGGTCACCGGCGGCCTCTTCACCACCACCAATGGCGCAGCCGCCCCTGCGACTCTGACGCCGTATCTCGCCTCCGTCGGGGCGACCAAGCTCTCTTATCTGACAACGCCGAACGCATCGCCCTCGGGCAGCGGGATCATCGGCGGGCTGGTCGGCCAGACGGGAACCTTCGACGAGGTCGGCGTCTTCACCCAATACAAGTTCTGAAGCCCAGGCGGCGCGGGTTCCCATCGGCCCACAGCGCCTCGCCCTGATGCCCCCGGACCGACTACACTCTCCTGGCAGGGTGAGTCGGTCCTTCGACGGCGCCTTGGGACCGGGGCCTGAAGCATGCTGGGCTTAGAGATCATGAGCGCGCCGATCATGCGCACCACCGTGGCGCTCGCCACGGCGTTCGTGCTGGGCGGGATCATCGGCCTTGAGCGCCAGTTCCGGCAGCGGAGCGCAGGGCTGCGCACCAACGTCCTTGTCGCCGTCGCGGCGGCGGCGTTTGTCGACCTCGGCTTTCGGGTGGGCGCGAGCGAAGGTTCCGTCCGCGTCATTTCCTATGTCGTGTCGGGGATCGGCTTCCTCGGCGCAGGCGTGATCATGAAGGACGGGACCGAGGTCCGGGGGCTGAACACCGCCGCAACGCTCTGGGCGTCGGCAGCGGTCGGCGCCTTCGCCGGGGCGGGTCAGGCGGCGGAGGCGGCGCTCGTCGCCGTCTTCGTGCTGGCGGGGAACACGCTGCTCCGTCCCCTGGTCGACTTCGTCAACCGCCGCCCGATCAATCCGAGCGAGACCGAAGCCCGCTATCAGGTCCACGCCGTGTGCCGGCCCGAGCACGTCAACGCCGTGAAGGACCTGCTCTACGAGGAGTTGGAGGCGCACCGCTATCCGATCCAGGAGATCGTGACCCTGACGGAGAGCGCCAACTATGTCGAACTCGCCGCGACCATCGTGCCGACCACCGCCGATCCAAAAGAGCTCGACCTGATCGTCACCCACCTCGAGGCCCGCCCCGAAGTCACCAGCGCCACCTGGACGGTCGAGACCCACGCCTAGGGCGCGCCTCCGTCAACTCGCCGCTTTCACTTCGCCTGGGCGTTCCGATAAGCCGCGCCGACGAATTGCATGAGGGAAAGATCAAACGGCATCTTCGGCGCCGTAGAAGCATCGGCGAGGGCGTCCAGATTGACATTCGCCGCCTTGGTCGCCATCGCCGGATTGTCGCCGGAGAACTTCTTCACCTGCGCCATCCAGCGCACGGCGTGATCCATCGCCGCCGCCGACGTCGTGTCGCCGATCGCCTGCAGCTTGCGACCCTCGGCGATCAGCTCATCCCACTGGCGGGTGATCTCCGCCTGATCGAAATCCCCCATGCGCGCCTTCCACGCGTCTTGCTCCTCTTGTGTGAAGTGCTTGTTGATATGGGGCTTCATTGTCGCTTCCCACTCATTGTCCGTCATCTTCTGAGTCATCGCCGTCTCCCTGGTCAGTTGTGTCAGATCATCCGGGGAAAGCGCCCCGTCTCGCTTCAGCTTCTCCCGAGCCGCCGCCAGCAACGTGAGCGCCCGCGCCGTCTCGTCCCGGCGCGCTTCCAGCACCTGCTGCTGCAGGGCCAGAACCGCGTCGAGGGACCCCATCTCTCCGGCGAGCAGCTCGCCAATCCGCTTGAGGCTGAGGCCCAGCCGCTTCAGCACCAGCACCTGGTGCAGCCGCGCCTGCGCTTGCGGCCCATAGGTCCGCCAGCCGGTCTCCGTGCGATGCGCGCGGACGAGGCCCGCCTCTTCATAGACCCGCAAGGCCTTGCCGCTGACTCCCAGCCGCTTCGCCATCTCACTTGGGCCGAACCACCGCTCCACGCGCCGCACTCCTCAAAGACATGTCCCTTGTGAGGCCGTCCCTTAGGGCCGGGTCAAGCGGTGTTGAACAGATTGCAACCGTCTTAGAAGCTGGACCCCGGCCCTTCAAGAAACGCGATCTCCTCCGGCGTGGAGGGGCGGCCGAGGATCGCGTTGCGATGCGGGAAGCGGCCAAAGCGGTCGATGATCGCCTTGTGCTTTTGCTCCGACGACTGGGATTTTTCGAGCCCCGGCGCGCTGAAGAGGCGCACGGCCTCGGCGTGGATCAACGGGGACTCACTGTGCATGTAGGGCATGTAGAGGAAGGCCCGCTCATCGACGGAGAGCGCCATGTCCGCCCCCTGAGCGACGGCGGTCTGCGCCAAAGCCAGGGCGAGGGGATCCGCCTCGAACGCCTTCGGCGCCCCGCGATGGATGTTGCGGGAGAACTGGTCGAGGACGATGATTTCCGCAAGACGCCCG
>CAIUZX010000179.1 GCA_903903715.1 uncultured Caulobacterales bacterium | reverse complement strand
AGGCGCGTTCCGCTCCATCGGCGTGGTGGGCGACGAGCTGGCCCTGTCCGGGGCGAGGTCCGCGCGCGAAGGCGACTTTTCGTTCTGGAGCGCGCGGTATCAGGCGCCGCTGTTCGGATCGTCGACCAAGGGCTTCTTGTCCTACTCACGATCTCATTCGAAACCTTCAAAGGGAAATCTGGGCGGGGCTGACTTCGAAGGCGAGGAAAACGCCTTCCACTTCGGCATTGTCACCCCGATCTTCATGCATCGGACCTCCAATCTTAAGCTCCGGCTGGAAGGGGTCGCCGTCGACTCGTCGAGCGCTTTCCTGGGGTCGAAGATCGTCTCGAACAAGACCCGGGTCTTTGACGCCGATCTGGCCTACGACCTCGCTGACCGGTTCGGCGGGATCGATCAGGCGGGCCTGACGATCGAGCAGGGCATCAATGGTCTTGGGGCCATCCGTCAGCGCAACAAGGACGCCTTGCCTGCGATCTCGCCGATCGATGCGACGGCGGAAAACCTCGTCGTGCGCGCGCGCCTCGGACGCTCCCAGTCGGTCTTCGGCTTCAACACACAGGTCAATGTTGACGGTCAGGCCGTGATGTACGGCATCCTGCCGTCACCGTCGGACTGCACCTACGGCGGACCCGCGAGCGGCGTTGGCTTTGACGTCGCGGCGCTGGCCGCCGACGAGTGCGTCCGGGCGAGCGTGCGCGTCGATCGCTTCATCGGGCTTGGCAGAGGCTTCTACGTCTCGCCCTATCTGACGGCGGACGCCGGCTGGCTCTGGCACCTTGGCAGCTCAACGACCGCAGGTCATTCCTACGTCACGGCGCAATCGGTGGGGCTGGGTTTCGATCTTGGTTTCAAGAACAACATTGTGCTTGACGCGGTGTTCACCTTGCCGTCTGTCAACGGCACAACCCGCCAGACCGTGACCGACAAGAAGACCCTGCTCACGACGCGGGTTCAGACGCTGACCGACACCAGCCCGAGCGTCTATTTCAATCTCGGCCTGCGACACTAGGGACGTCAGAGCGCACGCATCCGGTTGGACCTCGGATTGTGCTCCACCTCTGCGAGTCCGAGCCGTTCCATCAGCGGCGGGATGTACATGCCGAACCGCCCGCGCAGGCCCTTCTTCAGCCCGTACCACCCCCCGACCGGATTGTCCGGCGAGCGGGCCCAGGCCTCGACCGTGCCGGGCTTCGCATCCTTCTGCTCGTCTGCCGAGCCCAGTTCCACCCAGGTTCCGGCCGCTTTCAGCATAGCGTGCAGGTCCTCGAGGCACCGGGCGTCGTAGTGAAGCACCGTCTTGCCGACCGTGCACACCAGCACGTTTCGCCCGTCCCGGACGTCACGATGCATCGTGAATTCGGAGGTGAGGGGCGGAGTCTGAAGTCGCCAGGGATCCGAGACCTCGCCTGTTCCGGTGGATGCAGACATGTCTCATCTCCCCCGCAGACTGACCGCGCCCCCGCAGGCTCGCGCAAACGGAGGCGTCTTTCAACCCGACACGGGTTGGAGGAACGCATCCGGCGCACCATGTCGAGGGAGACCCATAATTTCATGTACGACGCTGGATCCAAAGTCGGGGCTCGTGCGTATCCTTCACAACGACTTTCGGAGCCGACGACCTTGCGCCGCATCGCCCTGACCCTAAGCCTCGCCGCTGGACTGCTGCTCAGCGGCTGCGCGTCGCTGACGCCACAGACCAACAGCCAGCCCTCGCCGAAATTCGTGCTCGAGGACTATTTCAAGGGCCGCACCTACGCCTACGGTGTCTTTGAAGGCCGGGATTCCAAGCTGGTCCGCTCCTTCACCGTCGTCGCGGACGGCGAGCAGGCGGGGGACACGTTCACCCTGCACGAGCGCTTCCTGTGGAACGACGGGGAGAAGCAGACGCGGACCTGGGTGTTCAAGAAGGTGGGCGAGGGCCGCTATGAGGGCCGCGCCGGTGACGTCGACGGCGTCGCGGAGGTGACCACGTTGGGCAACGCGATGCGCATCGCCTACGGCCTGCGTCTGCCCTTCGGCGGTTCGACCATCACAGTGCACGTCGATGACTGGAGCCATCTCTTCGCCGACGGCGCAGTGATCAATCGCGCCGATGTCAGCAAGTTCGGCCTTCACGTCGGGCGCATCACGCTGACATTCATCAAGCCTGACCAGAAGCGCCCGGTGGCGGAGGCGATCGCCGCCGACGTGACGCCGCCGCCCGCGCCCCGTCCCTGATCCGGATCAGCCGACGGGTGAGGGTTCACGCTTGAGCGTCTTGAGGCTCGTTCTCGGCGACCAGCTATCGCACGACCTGTCGGCGCTGGACGGT
>CAIUZX010000178.1 GCA_903903715.1 uncultured Caulobacterales bacterium | reverse complement strand
TCAGACCTGACCGACACAGGCGACGCCAACGCCGACTCGCAGGCCCAGCGACGGCGCATCCTCGACGGCTATCTCGACACCCACTTCAGCTTTGACGGCCCTTTCGGCGCGAAGATGCTGGTGGGCGCCGATGTGCTGACGGGCGCCGGTCGCCAGATCAGCCGCAACGGCGAGTACTATGTTCCGCTGAACGGCAGGACCCGCGCGCCTTCGACTTCGTCCACTCACGTCGACGAGATCAATACGATCAGCGACACCCGCGTCTTCGCCGGTCAGTATGTTCAGGCGGACTGGACAAACGGCCCCATCAACCTCTTGGCAGGCCTGCGGTTGAACGAAACGGCGGAGCACAAGCGGTCCGGCCACATCGACACCCTCGATCCTGCGGGCAGCGAGGCGGAGAAGGACCACCGCACCGGCGCCCGGCTCAGCGGCAATCTCGGCGCGAGCTTCAGGGCCTGGAAGAGCGGCCCCGACCACGCCGTCATCTATGCCGACATCCGGCGGACCAGCCAGGCGGGCGCCGTCGACTTCGGCCCCGACTACACGCCGGATGTGCTGAAGACCGAGCGCGCGACCATCTATGAGGCGGGCCTGAAGGGCGTCGCTCTGCACGGCGCGCTGGAATACGAGGCCTCCGCCTTCCTGCTCGACGACCATAATCTGGAAATCGCCACGACCGACGCGAACGGCAATCCGATTATCCAGAACGCCGGGTCGGAGCGGTTGAAGGGCGTCGAGGCCGAGGCCCGCTATCATGCAGGCAAGGTGCTGGACCTCTACGCCTCGGCCAGCTGGCACGACGCCTATTTCACCCACTACATCGCCTCTGAAGGCGGGACGAACATCAATGTCAGCGGCAACAGCCTGACCCTCTCGCCGACCTGGCTGGTGGCGGCGGGCGCGGTCTATGCGCCGACGTCCGGGTTGGGCGGGAGCGTCGTCGTGAACTTTGCGGACAAGCGCTGGCTCGACCTCGCCAACACCGCCAAAGCCCCCGCCTACGCCACCGTGGATGCGGGCCTGACCTGGAAGACCGGGCGGTATCAGCTGTTCGTCCGCGGAACCAACCTCACCGACCGAAGAGACGCCGTCACCGCCAGCGAGTTCGGCGACCAGTCCTTCTACCGCCTCTCCGGCCGCAAGGTCCTGGCCGGCGTGCGGGTGGCGTTCTAGTGGTCCTTTGGCTTCCGACATCGGCTCGGCGGCAGGTACATCAGGGATGCAAATGTCGGAATCGGACCACTAGGCGGCTTGCGAGGCCCGTGATCCGAAAAGAACAGCGCCCGGAGCGCCCCCTCGACACTCCGGGCGCTTCCGCCCCGCCCCGCCTTGCCGGGCCTGGTCAGCCGAACTGGCCGCGGCCCTGGTTCTTGGCGAGCTTCGAGCGGATGTTACGGTAATTGTGGGCCACGCTCGGATAATCCTTGGGCAGGCCATAGCGCGCCTTGTAGGCCTCTAGCGTCATGCCGTGACCGCGCACGTGGCGCTTCAGGGTCTTGTAGGGCTTGCCGTTGATGAATGAGATCAGCGCGTCCGGCGTGATGCTCATCTTGATCTGCGCGGGGGTCGCCTTTTCCGGCGCGTCATTCACGACGGGCCCCTTTTCGAGGTTCACCAGTGTGTTGTGGACTGTGCGGATGAGGTCCGGGAGCCCCACCGCGTCCATCTTGTTCGCGGAAACAAAGCTAGTCACGATATCGATTGAATACTCAAGATGCTCTGCACTCATGCCTGTCGCCTCTAAAATCCATCAAGACGTCAAATCGTCTGCTCTG
>CAIUZX010000177.1 GCA_903903715.1 uncultured Caulobacterales bacterium | reverse complement strand
GCGTCGAACTCGAAGTATCCCTTTCTCGGCAGCCTCCGCTCCGCCGCCCAGATGGTCAGCTATGAAGTCTCCATCGGCTTCATCATCATCACGGTGATCCTGCTGACCGGGTCCATGAACCTGCAGGATATCGTACAGCATCAGTCTGGCGGCTTCTGGAACTGGAACGTGTTCGGCGGCGGTTTGCAAAAGAACTGGCCGATGGCCTTTGTCATGTTCCCGATCATGGTGATGTTCTTCATCTCCGCGCTTGCAGAAACCAACCGTCCGCCCTTCGATCTACCGGAAGCGGAGTCAGAACTCGTCGCCGGCTATCAGGTCGAGTACTCTTCGACGCCCTACCTGCTTTTCATGATCGGGGAATATTCCAACATCGTGCTGATGTGCGCGATGCTGTCGATTCTCTTCTTCGGCGGCTGGCAGGCGCCCTATCCAACTGAATTCCTCGCGAGCTGGCCGCCCTTCCTGGCCGGTCTGCACGGTCTTGTATGGTTCGCCATCAAGATCGTCGCCTGGTTCTTCATGTTCGCCATGGTCAAGGCCATCGTGCCTCGCTACCGGTACGACCAGCTCATGCGGCTGGGGTGGAAGATCTTCCTGCCGACCTCGCTTGCGGCCGTCCTGGCCGTTGCAGCGTGGCGCGTATTCACCGCGGTCTGAGGGGGGACGATGTCATTCTTCACGCGTATCGGACAGGCGGCCAAGGGCGCCTTGCTTCTCGACTTCATCGGCGCGACAGGCCTTGCGTTCCGCTACCTGTTGGCCCCGAAGAAGACGATCAACTACCCCTTCGAGAAGGGACCTCTTAGCCCGCGCTTTCGGGGTGAGCACGCCCTTCGCCGCTATCCCAATGGGGAAGAGCGCTGCATCGCCTGCAAGCTGTGCGAGGCGATCTGTCCGGCGCAGGCCATCACGATCGAGGCCGAGCCTCGGGCCGACGGCAGCCGCCGCACCACACGCTATGACATTGACATGGTGAAGTGCATCTATTGCGGCCTTTGCCAGGAGGCCTGTCCGGTCGACGCCATCGTCGAAGGGCCGAATTTCGAATTCGCGGTCGAGTCCCGCGAAGAACTTCTCTATGACAAGGATCGTCTGCTCGCCAACGGGGATCGGTGGGAGCGGGAGATCGCCAAGAATATGGAGCTGGACGCCGCGTATCGCTGACCGCGACGCTGCGCCTTTGGAGCAATCGGGGCCTGCGAAGCGTACGCAGGGCGACTGATAAGGAAGTAAAGACGCGCCATGGACCTATCGGCCATCGCCTTTGACATCCTCGCAGCCGTGATGCTGTTCGCGGGGGCCGCCGTGATCACGGCGCGCAATCCCGTGCACTCCGTCCTGTTCCTGATCCTCGCCTTCTTCAGCGGCGCGGGCCTGTTCGTGCTGCTATCGGCCGAGTTTTTGGCGATGCTGCTGATCGTCGTCTATGTGGGCGCCGTGGCGGTCCTGTTCCTCTTTGTGGTCATGATGCTCGATGTGGACTTTGTGTCCTTGCGGTCCGGCTTCGCCCAGTATCTGCCCATCGGCCTGCTGGTCGCAGGCGCCTTGCTCGTCGAGATGATCTTCGTGTCCGGCGCGGTGGCCAATTCGGGCGCTGCTGCGCACGCGAAGCCGATCGCGGCGAACGCGGCGAGCAATATCGAGCAGATCGGGCAAGTGCTCTACACCGACTATGTCTACCTGTTCCAGGCGGCGGGGCTCGTCCTGCTGGTCGCCATGATCGGCGCGATCACCCTGACCCTTCGCCACAAGCCGGGCGTGAAGCGTCAGAACATCGCCGATCAGACCGCGCGTACGAAGAAGACCGGCATGACCATCATCAAGGTCGTCACCGGCAAGGGGATTGAAGAATGAGCGTGGGATTGCCCGCCTATCTCGCCGTCGCCGCTTGCCTCTTCACCATCGGCGTGCTCGGCATCTTTGTGAACCGCCGCAATATTATTGTCGTGCTCATGTCGATCGAGCTGATCCTGCTGGCGGTGAACATCAATCTGGTCGCGTTTTCGGCCTTCCTGCATGACGTGACGGGACAGATCTTCGCGATGTTCGTCCTGACTGTCGCGGCCGCCGAGGCGGCTGTCGGGTTGGCGATCCTTGTGACCTTCTTCCGCAACCGTGGCGATATCGCGGTTGACCATGCCAATATGATGAAGGGCTGATCGTGAGCGTCGAGACTCTTCTGATCACTCTGGTTTTCGGACCGCTGCTCGGCGCCCTGCTCGCGGGCCTGTTCGGCCGCAGGCTCGGTGACGTCATATCGATGAGCATCACCACGGGGTTCTTATTTCTCAGCTGCGTGTTGGCCTGGAACGTGTTCCTGGGCTTTTGGGCCGGCGCCTCGACGGCGCTGGCTGTGGACATTGCGCCGTTCATCCAGATCGGGGACTTCAAGTCGTCCTGGTCAATCCGCCTGGACAGCCTGTCGGCAGTGATGCTGATTGTGGTGACGACGGTCTCGGCGCTCGTGCACCTCTATAGCTGGGGCTACATGGCGGATGATCCGTCAAAGCCACGGTTCTTTGCGTATCTGTCCCTGTTCACGTTCGCCATGCTGATGCTGGTCACGGCGGCGGACTTCATGCAGCTCTTCTTCGGCTGGGAAGGCGTCGGCCTCGCCAGCTACCTCCTGATCGGCTTCTGGTTCAAGAAGGACACGGCGTCCGCGGCGGCGATCAAGGCGTTCGTCGTCAACCGGGTG
>CAIUZX010000176.1 GCA_903903715.1 uncultured Caulobacterales bacterium | reverse complement strand
TTCGGCGCAACATCATCCTGACGGGTCGCGCGTTTGTGGCGCATGACGACTATCGCGGGATCGACCGGACGGACGACCGGTGGACGGCGCGCGTTGGGGGGACCTGGCTGGTGAACCGGATGGTGGGTGTGGGCCTGTTCTTCGACCACATTGATGTGAGCTCGAAGGGGACGGCGGCGATCCCCGATTACGCCGTCAATCAGATCCTTCTGTCCCTCGTCATCCAGAGATAGGGTCGCGGCGGCGGCGGCGTCAGGGTGCGGACGGCGTGCGACACTGTGCGCCTGTTGTGATCGACGAAAGTCATGAGAGCGTAAGGTTGGTGTGATGGACGGATCGGCGAACGCGGGTCAAGAGCGGCGCGGCGAGACGCCGGGCGCGGGCGTTCAGCGCCTTCTGGCGGTGTTCCGGCGCAGGCTTCGGCTGTTCTCGGGTGTGGTTCTGAGCGTGCTTGCGGTGGGTCTTGTTGTGATCCTGACGCGGCCTGCGGATTACACGGCGACGGCGACGGTGGCGCTGAACACGAAGAAGGCGCCTGTGGTGACGGCGACGCCGACGCAGGACCAGACGCCGGACTCGAGCGCGGTGGACACCGAAGCGGAGGTGTTGCGCTCTCGTGCGCTGGCGCAGCGGGTGGTGAAGGACCTGCGGCTTGAGGCGGATCCGAGGTTCAATCCGTCCTTGCGCAAGCCTGGTCTCGTCGGGACGCTGAAGGGCCTTGCGCCATGGGGCGCGGCGGCGCCGCGCGGTCCGGACCTGGAGGCTGTGGTGGATCAGGTGGCGTCCGGGTTGTCGGTGCGCCGCTCGGGCCTGACCTATCTGATCAATGTGAGCTACACCGCGTCGGATCCCCAGGCGGCGGCGAAGCTGGCGAACGGGTTCGTGAAGGCGTACTTCTCGACGCAGCTGGACGACAAGTCGACGGCGACGTCGGACGCGAGCGAGTTCCTGGATGACCGGCTCAAACAGCTTCGGGCGCAGGTTGAGCAGGCGGACACCGAGCTTCAGAAATACAAGATCGCCAACAATCTGATGAGCAGCCAGGGGGCGACGCTCACGGAGCAGGAGATCTCGACGCTGGACCAGCAGCTGGCGCTGACCAAGGCGCAGCAGGCTGAAGCGGAGGCGCGTCTGCAGACGGCGAAGCGCCAGCTGGCGTCGGGCTCGACGGGTGAGGATGTGGGGGAGGCCTTGAGCTCTCCGGTGATCCAGCAGTTGCGTCAACAGCGGGCGGCGGTGAGCCAGCGTGTGGCGGACCTGCAGGGTCGCTACGGGGACAAGCACCCGGAAATGCTCAAGGCGTCGCGGGAGCTGTCGGACATTGACAGCCAGATCCAGAGCGAAGTGCAGCGGATCATCTCGAACCTTGAGGCGCAGGCGCAGGTGGCGCGTCAGCGGACGGGGTCGATCATGGGGAGCGTGTCGCAGTCGCGGGGCAAGCTTGCGGGGAACAACCGGGCGATGGTGAAGCTGAACGAGCTTCAGCGCAACGCGGACGCCTCGCGTCAGCTCTATGAGACCCTGCTGAACCGCTACAAGGAGACGAGCACGCAGAAGGGTCTGCAGCAGACCGATGCGCATGTGGTCAGCCAGGCGACGGTTCCGTCGAGCCCGTCGACGAAGAAGGGTCTGATGACGGTGTTTGCGGGACTTGTGGCGCTGGTGTTCGGGGTGAGCTCTGTGGCTCTGGCGGAGATGCTGGACACAGGCATCTCGGACGGGGAGATGATCGAGTCGGAGCTGGATGCGGCGTATCTGGGGTCGATCCCGTTGCTGTCGTCGACGGCGGACAGTCCGGATCTGGCGCGTATGGGTCCTGAGCGGTACGTGGTTGAGAAGCCGCTGTCGAGCTTTGCGGAATCGATCCGGTCGCTGAACGCGGCGGTTCTGTTCTCGAGGCTGGGTGTTGAGATCAAGGTGACGGCGGTGACGTCGTCGTTGCCTGGGGAAGGCAAGACGACGTCGGCGATCTGCCTTGCGCGGACGATGGCGCTGTCTGGCAAGAAGGTGGTTCTGGTGGACTGCGACCTTCGCCAGCGTGCGGTTCAGCGGGTTCTGGAGCGAGAGCCGGCGGTTGGGCTGCTTGAGGTTCTGAACGGGGATGCGACGCTGGAGGAGGCCCTGACGCCGGATGCGGTGTCGAGCGCGATGATCCTTCCGTTGTCGAATGCGGCGTTCACGCCCAAGGACGTGTTCGGGACGAAGGCGATGACGGAGCTTCTGGGGACGCTGCGGGAGCGGTATGATCTTGTGGTTCTGGACACCGCGCCGGTGCTGCTGGTGACGGACACGCGGATCCTCACCGGGCTGGCGGACGCGGTTGTGCTGCTGGTGCGCTGGCGCAAGACCTCGCGCCGGGCGGTGATGGCGTCCTTGAAGCTGCTGCGGGAGGCCAAGGCCCCCCTCGCCGGTGCGGCCCTGACCCAGGTCGACCTCGTCCAGACCGCCTCCATCCCCCAGTCCGACCCCTCCGCCTCTTACAAAACCAACAAAAAATACAACTCCGAATGACAAAAGCCCTCCCTCGCCCAACCGTCATAGAGAACGGCGAGCGTGGGCGGTCGGTCGTATTCAACGGACGGTTCCTGAAATCGCCTCAAAGCGGTGTGCAGCGTGTGGCCGGACGACTGATCCTGGCGGTCGACGAGATGCTGGCGGGTCGCGCCGATCCAGCCAACGTGTCGGTATTCACGCCGCCGGGCGCCCCCGCCCTTCCCCTTCAGGCGATCCTCTCGAAAACCGTCGGTCGCCGGGGCGGCCAGATCTGGGAGCAGATGGAGCTTCCCGTCGCCGCGTCAGGATCGGCGCTCATCAATCTGTGCAACGCCGCCCCGCTCCTCGCCGACAGCCATCTGACCATGATCCACGATGCGCAGGTGTTCGAGAGCCCGGGTTCGTATTCACGCGCCTTCGCGGCCTGGTATCGGCTCAGTCTGCCGAGGATCGCCAGACGGGCGCGACGCGTCCTCACAGTCTCAAATTATTCCAAAAACAAACTCGTCGAATATGGCGTCGCGGAAGCTGACCACATCGCCGTGATCCCGAACGGGGTGGACCACATGCTTCAGACGGCGCCAGATCCAGCCGCCCTCGCCCGACTGGGACTTGAGCCCCATCGCTATGTGGTCCTGTTCGGCGCCTACCAGGCGCACAAGAACCTCGATTTTGCGTTGCGCCTGTTCGCCAAGGGCGCGCTTGGCGATGTGAAGCTCGTCGTGGTCGGGGCCGTCGACTGGACGGAGGTCAAGGCCCGTTATGACCTGGATCCGGTTCCGTCGGTCCTGTTCGCCGGCCGCCAGACGGATGCTGAGATTCGAAGTCTGCTCGAGTCCGCGGCCTTCATGATCTGCCCTTCCACCACCGAAGGGTTCGGCCTGCCCCCGATGGAGGCGATGATCCTGGGCTGTCCGGCCATCGTGTCCCGCGCCGGCGCCCTGCCCGAGGTGTGCGGCGACGCGGCCCTGTATGCCGAGGTGGGGGATGCCGACGGATGGCGTCACGCCATCACCACCCTCTGGAACGACGGTCCGGATCCGACGAGGCGAGACCGGGCGAGACACCGCGCCGGCGAATTCACCTGGAGGCGGGCGGCGGAGCGGCTGTGGACCCTGGTCGAGACACCGAACGCATGAGTTTCCCTCGGCACGCAAATTGCTGGTATGGCGTGTCGCCCTGCACATGCCGTCATCAGATGCGGCAGGCGGGACAACAGGAAACGTCGAGCCTGGCGCCGTTACGATGCGGCTGGAGACTGTTGACGCCGTGACACGTTCGCTGAATTCCACCGCTGTCGAGACCGGCGTCGCAGGCCTGCGGGTGGGCGTTGTTGTCGCGACGCTTGGCCGCCCGGCCGAAAGCGCAGACCTGCTTCGTCATCTGCGCACGCAGTCCCTTGCCCCCTCCGCCACCGTGATGTCGGTCGAGAGCGCGAAGGACCTGCCCGCCTCCCTGCCGGATGGGGTCGAAGTCGTCACGGGTCCGCGCGGTCTGTGCGCACAACGCAATCGCGGGATCGAAAAGATTCGCAACAGGTGCGATGTGATCGCCTTCTTCGATGACGACTAC
The DNA here is from genome assembly GCA_903903715.1 of uncultured Caulobacterales bacterium. GTDB lineage: Bacteria > Pseudomonadota > Alphaproteobacteria > Caulobacterales > Caulobacteraceae > CAIMFV01. The sequence goes on along the minus strand of CAIUZX010000176.1, from coordinate 1,258 downwards.
TTACCGGCAAAGACCGCCCTGGCCGGCATCGCGACCCTGTTCGCACGCCATCCCGACGTGGTCGGCGCGACCGGCCTTGTCCTGGCGGACGGCGTGGGTCGGGGCGGCGTGTCGCTCGCCGAAGCCGAAGCGCTGGTGGCTTCACCGCCACCGCCCCCGGAAGAGGGGGCATGGATTGAACGCGACATCGTCACGGCCTACGGCTGCAACATGGCGTTTCGCGTCTCGGCCATGGCGGAGATTTCATTTGACGAACGCCTGCCCCTTTACGGCTGGCAGGAAGACGTTGATTTCGCGGGACAGATCTCCAGGTACGGCCGGGTTGTCGAGACGCGGGCGTTCTGCGGCGTTCACCGCGGCGTTTCAACCGGGCGCACGCCGGGCGCCAGGCTCGGGTTTTCCCAGATCGTGAACCCGATCTATCTGGCGCGAAAAGGCACCATGCGCTGGTCGCACGCCCTGCGGATCATATCCAGCAATCTGATCGCGAACCACGTTCGCAGCCTGAAGCCGGAACCACATGTCGATCGGATGGGCCGGATGCGCGGAAACTGGATCGGCCTGCTCCACATCGCAAGCGGCCGACTGGATCCACAGTATATGCTTCAGTTGAAGTGAGGACGTAGAGCGATGGCGAGGGATCACATGGACAATCCATCCGGTTGCGTCTGCTACATCGTCAACAACGGTTATCTGTTGCCGGCCTTGGTGAGCGCCTCACAGGCGCGGCGGCACACGCCAAAGTCAGTCGCCGACATCGTCATCGTCATCGTTGATCGGCCTCATGCGGAAGCCGCGGCCTTTGGCGAGGCCGCAAAAAGCCTCAGCGTTGAGATCATTTACGCCCAAGCCTCAGATATCAATAACATGCACATCATGTTTGCGCGGTTATTTCTCGATCGCCTCTTATCAGAACGCTATACAAGGATTGTGTATATTGACGGCGACACGCAAGTCGACGGCGACCTCACGCCATTGTTTGAAGTCCGTGTAGAGGACGGCCATTTTTTGGCCTGCCGTGATCCGGCCCATATGTTTGCGCAGCTCTCGTCGACCTGGCGCCGGAGAATTGATGCCGAGCGGGCCGCCATTGACTATCAGGGTCCCTCTGATCGGTACTTCAACAGCGGCGTCCTGGTCGTCGACCGTAGCAGTTGGCCGGAACTGGCCCGGAAGTGCCTCGACTTGGCCGACCGACGAGGGCAGACGATGAGATTCCCGGACCAGGACATTTTGAATCTGGCCATCGGAGATCGAT
>CAIUZX010000175.1 GCA_903903715.1 uncultured Caulobacterales bacterium | reverse complement strand
CCGCCGGTCAGACCATCTCGGACGTGCTGAACCAGATCAAGTCAAAGGCTCTGGCGGGGGCGGACACCTCCCTCGACACGGTCAGCCGCAAGGCGCTGAACACCGACGTCACGGCGTTGATCGGTCAGATCCAGAAGATCGTGGCGACCGCGGACTTCAACGGCACCAACATCATCAAGACCAGCGGCGCCTCGATCTACGCCCTGGCCAACGCCACCGGCACCAGCAAGCTGACCGTCCAGGGTCTGCTGCTCGGCATCGGCGGGACCGGCACCTCCACGGGGATCACCTTCACCGCGACGGCGTCCTTCACGACGGCGACGACGGCGGCGACCTTCCTGTCGCTGGTCAACACCTCGATCAACCAGGTCAACGCCTCGGTCGCCAAGCTCGGCACCGGGTCGAACGCCCTCAACACCCACCTCAACTTCATCTCCAACCTGCAGGACAGCCTGTCGCAGGGCATCGGCAACCTGGTGGACGCCGACGTCGCGAAGGAAAGCGCCAACCTGACCGCGCTGCAGACCAAGCAGCAGCTCGGCATTCAGGCCCTGTCCATCGCCAACTCCTCGAAGAGCGCCCTCCTCGGCCTCTTCCGCTAAAGGTTTCGCCGCTTGCGGCGATCGACAGGACCCTTCCCTCATCACACCCGGGTTCTGAACTCTGGGCGCGCCGGAAAATCTGGCGCGCCCCTTTTTTTATCAGATGCGCCGGATCGCCCTGTGGGCTGCGTTTGATCCTTCGGTACTGCTCTTGAACCGACTTGAAGGCCCTGTTCCCCCGAGCAGGGCCTTTCCTTTTGAACCGCCCCCTTTTTACCACCGCCTCTTGGGACGGGGACATCCTGGCCCTATTCTGAGGGCATGACCGACGCCCTCCCGCCGCCTGCACTCGCGCCTGACCCGGAGACGGCGCGCGCCCAGCGGGCCGCAGCCCTGGCGCGGATGAGGACATTCGCCAATGCGACCCTCGCGGGGATGGCGGCGCTTTATCTGCTCGCCGCCCTCGGCCGCCGGTCCATCCCGGCGCTGGGGTGGCTGGAGGCCTTTGCGGAGGCGGGGCTCGCAGGGGGCCTGGCCGACTGGTTCGCAGTGACGGCCCTGTTTCGACGGCCCCTAGGCCTACCCATTCCGCACACTGCGCTCATCCCCAAGAACCGCCGCCGCATTGGCGCAGCGCTGGGGGACTTCATCGGCGTGCAGCTTCTGACACCGGAGGTGGTCGACCAGGCGCTGGAGCGCTTCGACGCCGCCGCCCTGCTGCCCGAGGTCTGGCGCGCGGTCCCGGAGGACGCCCTGCAGGCCGAGGCGAGCCGGTGGGTTCGCTCCGCGATCGCCGCTGTGCCCGCAGCTCCGGCCGCGGGGGCGGCGCTCGCCCGACTGTGGACGCCGGAGCGCGGGGCGCGCCTTTCGGGCCTGGCGGTCGAGGCGCTGAGCCACCTGATCGCCGACCACAAGGACCAGCTGCGCGAGGCCATGGTCGCCAGAGGCGGCGGCTGGACGCCAAAATTTGTGGACCGGATGCTGGCCGACCGCATCCTGGGCGCGGCGGGAGACCTCCTCGCCGCCGCCGCCGAGCCCGACCACCCCTGGCGGTTGGAGCTCGATACGGCGATCTCGGGCTTCGCCGCCCGGCTGGAGGCGGACGAGGACCTGAGCGAGGAGGGTGAACGCTGGAAGGCCGATCTCCTCACCGACGAAACGGTCGGCGCCGTGGCAAGACTTCTGGCCGAGCGGCTGCGGGAGGTGACTCTGACTGACGATCAGGCCCGCTCCGTCAACGCGACCATTCGCGAGGCCCTGAAGACGCGTATCCTCGCCGCCCGTCCGCGGGTCGCCGAGCTGGTGGCGGAGCGACTGGCGGGCTGGGACGAGACGACGCTGGTGCGCGAGCTCGAGCTGCAGACCGGCCGCGACCTGCAGTACATCCGCATCAACGGGGCCCTCGCCGGAGGGCTCGTCGGCGTCGTGATCTATGCGGTGAGCGGCTGGCTCAGGCTGCGCTGAAGCGCGGCGCGGTGATCATCGACGATCTCGACCTTGAGCCCCATCAGGCGGGGCCGCGGCAGATCGGCGTTGTCCGGATCGGCCAGAAAGCTCGGATCCTTCGTCAGGTTCGCCCATTCGGCCCGCGTGAAGCGGAACCGGAATTGGCCGTGGATTTCAGGTGCGCTCATGTCCGTCTCCCTTCTGTTCGGTGGATCCTGACGCCCTGAAGGGGCGGCAAGAGGGCGCAATTGTGATTTCGGCGGGGCGAAGGGTTTCGGCCCAGCGACGTCAGGCGCATGCCGATGTCACGATTGCGACATCCCTCATGCCTGACGAAAATTAATATGAGCTTTCATGGGCTTATGAATTTTTTGCGTGAATCTGTCCGCCCTCGTCCGGATGGCCGCACAATCTGGGTATGACGAAGACGACGGCCGCCCCCCAAAACGACCTCACGGCGCTGGTGCAGCGGCGGCTGTCGGCGCTCTTCGAAGAGACCCTCAACGCGGCCGAAAACTGGGCCCCGGAAGAGGACGGACTGAAAGAGCGGCGTCGGGCGGATGCGATCACGTCCCTCGCCCGCGCCGCCCTGAACATCGCCCGCCTCTCGCCTGCGCCGCTCCCGACAGATTTTCACCAGGCGCCCATCGACGACACGCCTTCAGAGACCCCGTCCCCTCCACCGCCCGGCGACGCGCCGGCCCCAAAAACCCCTCCACGGCCGCCACCCGCCCTGGTCCTGCGCGCCAGGACCAGGACGGTGAAAACCAAAGCCCCTCAACCCGAATCCGAGATGCTCATGAATGACCGACGCCCCCTCGATCCCACCGAGCTGGAAGCCCTTCGCGACGAAGCTTTCGCCCGACTGGACCGATTTGCTCGCCGACTCGAACAGAAGGGAGAAGCTGAGCGACCTGGACGAGGAGACCCTGAGGCGCCTCCTCTCGAACTGGATGCTGAACGCCCATCCGGCGCAGCTGCCGCCCACTGACGATGACTGGGGAACCTGGTTGTTCCTCGGCGGCCGTGGGGCGGGCAAGACGAGAGCCGGCGCGGAATGGCTCGCCAGCCGCGCGGTTTCGGGCGCCCGCCTCGCCCTGGTGGCCCCCACCCTGCACGATGTGCGGGAGGTGATGATCGAGGGACCCTCGGGCCTTCGCGCCGTCGCCGAAGCCGCCGGTAATCCGGCGTCTTACGAAGTGTCCCGCAGGCGCCTGAGATTCGACAGCGGCGCCCTCGCCTACGCCTTCTCGGCGGAGGACCCGGACAGTCTTCGGGGGCCGCAGTTCCACCACGCCTGGGCGGACGAGTTCTGCGCCTGGCGTGGCGCCGAGGCCGTCCTGGCGCAGCTGCGCCTCGGGCTTCGGCTGGGCCGCCGTCCCCGCCTTGTGGTCACCACCACGCCCAAGCCCATCAGAGCCCTGCGACGGCTGATGGCGGAGGCGGACACGGTGCTGACCCGGGCGGGGACGGACACGAACGCCGCCAACCTGTCGCCGGCCTTTCTCGACGGGCTGAACAGGCTCTACGGCGGCACCCGCCTCGCGGTGCAGGAACTGGAGGGTCAGGTGGTGGATATCGACGGCGCGTCCCTGTGGCGGGCGGAGGACTTCCCCCGTCTGCGCAAGGCCGGGCCGGAGCGCTACGACCGGGTCGTGCTGGCGGTCGACCCCACCGCCAGCGGGAACGGAAACGCCTGCGGGCTGATCGTGGCCGGACGCTTCGGCGACCAGGCCCACGTGATCGCCGACCGCACGGCGCCCCGCCTGTCCCCCATGGGCTGGGCGACCCGCGCGGCGGAGACGGCCAGGACCTTTCGCGCCGATCTGGTCGTCGCGGAGGCCAATCAGGGCGGGGAAATGGTCCGCACCCTGATCGCCATGGCCGGCTGCCCGGTCCCGGTGAAGCTCGTCCATGCGCGCCTCGCCAAGCGGATGCGCGCAGAGCCGGTCGCCGCGCTCTACGAGCAGGGCCGCGTCAGCCACGCCAGGGGCCTGTTCGCTCTGGAGGAGGAGCTTCTGGCGCTCGGCGCGACGGAAGACGAGGGCGGCGACAGCCCCGACCGGGCCGACGCCCTGGTCTGGGCCCTGACCGAACTCCTGCTCGACTACGGCGCGGGCCCCCGCGTCGCCCGACTGTGACGCCGCCAAGACTTCAGGTTTCAACCCTTCGAACCCAAGGACCGATGACCAAACGCTTGTCTCCATTTGCGCCCTTTGCGGCCTTCCGGCGAACCGAAGCCAAGGCCTCGCAGGCCCGGCGGCTCATCGCCCTGACCACGGGCGCCCGGGCCCGCTGGACGCCCAGGGACTATCAAGCCTTGGCCCGCGAAGGCTTTGCGCGCAACTCCGTCGCCTATCGGGCGATCCGCATGATCTCCGAGGCCGCCGCCTCCGTGCCCTTGGTCGTCTTCATGGACGGCGAAAAGGCGGGGGATCATCCGCTGCAGCGCCTGCTGGATCGTCCGAACCCGGATGAAGCCGGGCCGGACATGATGGAGGCCTTCTTCGGCGCCCTGCAGACCAGCGGCAACGCCTATCTGGAGGCGGCGGGATCGGCCGAGGTGCAGGAGCTCTACGCCCTTCGCCCCGATCGGATGCGGGTGGTGCCAGGGGCGCGGGGCTGGCCCGACGCTTATGACTATCAGGCGGGGGGGCGGTCCGTGCGCCTGTCTCGCCAGCCGGACGGCTTTTTACCCGTGCTGCATCTGAAGCTCTACAACCCCACCGACGACTTCTACGGCTTCTCGCCGCTGGAGGCCGCCGCCACCGCCATCGACGCGCACAACGCCGCCAGCGCCTGGAACAAGGCCCTGCTGGACAATGCGGCCAGACCCTCCGGCGCGCTGGTCTATTCCGGCGCAGGGGCGGGGGACCGGCTGAGCGAGGACCAGTTCAACCGGCTGAAGCAGGAACTGTCGGAGGTGCACACCGGCCCCGACGGGGCGGGGCGGCCGCTGTTGCTGGAGGGGGGGCTGGACTGGAAGCCCATGGCCCTGTCCCCCGCGGACATGGACTATATCGCTGGTAAGGCCGCCGCCGCGCGGGAGATCGCTTCGGCGTTCGGCGCGCCGCCCCAGCTTCTGGGCATCGCCGGCGACAACACCTACGCCAACTTCAAGGAGGCGAACGCCGCCTTCTGGCGCCAGACCGTCGCGCCCCTGGCCGAACGCGCGGCCAGGGCCCTGACCGCCTGGCTTAGCCCCCGCTTTCCCGGGACGAAGATCCGGCCCGACTTCGACCAGTGCCCCGGCCTCGCCGCCGAGCGGGAGAGCCTGTGGGCGCGGCTCGAAGGCGCAACCTTCCTCACCCTCGAGGAAAAGCGCCGCCTTGCAGGCCTCAGCCACGCCCCGGCGCCCAGCCACGCCAGCCCGCTCAGCGAGGTGTCCGATGGCTGAGCCGACGGCGTTTCTGGATTTGACAATGCTTCGCAAGATCCCGCTGGCCATCGTCCTGACCCTCGCCGCCCAGACCGGCGCGGGGCTGCTCTGGGCGGGCGCAGCGGCGGAAAGAATCGCCGTCCTCGAACAGCGGGTTGATCACGCCAGCGCCATCGCTGAGCGTCTCGCAAGGCTTGAGGCGGAGATGGAGGCGGCGCGGGAGAGCCTGACACGGCTCGAACATGCCCTTGACCGCGGGGACCCCCCCGCCCGCGTGCGGTCATGAGCAGACCCGCGCCGCCTCAGGCGTCGAACGCCCTTCGCATCGTGGGCTATGCGTCCCTGTTCGGGGTCAGGGACCTCGCCGGAGACGTGGTGGAGATGGGCGCATTTGCGAGAAGCCTCGCAAGGCGACCAGCTCGCGAGATCGCCATGCTGCACCAGCACGAGGCGGACGCCGCCATCGGTCGCTGGGACGTGGTGGCGGAGGACGACAAGGGCCTGTTCGTGATGGGCCGCATCCTTTCCACACGGCCGACGGGCGCCTATGCGGCGGCCCTCGTCCGGGCGGGGGTGCTGGACGGCCTCTCCATCGGCTTTCGCACAGTGCGCGCCGTCGACGACCCCGCCCACGCCATACGCCGCCTTGTCGAGATCGATCTCCTCGAGATCAGCCTCGTCGCCTTCCCCATGCTGCCCGCCGCGAGGCTCCGCCCCGTCGGCGTCACGCAAGCCCTACGACCCGCGGCCTGACGCCGCTTCCCCCCCTCACCCCACAGGAGACCCCATGGATAAAGAGACCAAACACGTCGCCGAAACGCCGCAGGCCAGAGCCGCCATGCACGAGATGATGGCCGCCTTCGAAGCCTACAAGGCGATGAACAACGACCGGCTGAAGGCGCTGGAACAAAAGCGCGCCGACCCGCTGCACGACGATGCGCTGACCCGCATGGAGGCCGCCATCGTCGCCGCCCAAACCAAGGCCGAGCGGGCGATGAGCGAGGCCCGCCGCCCCGTGCGCCTGACCGAAATGAAGGGCGCCGAAGAGCCGAGCGAGCAGCGCCTCGCCTTCCACCGCTACCTGCGCCGCGGGGCGGACGGGATCGAGGCCAAGGGGCTCGCCGAGGACACGACCACCACGGGGGGCGGCTGGCTCGTCCCGCCGGAGGTGGAGCATTCCATCACCTTGCGCATCCGCCACTCCAGCCCCATGCGCGACATCTGTTCTGTTCAGACGATCTCCGCCCCCACCTACCGCAAGGTGTTCTCGATCCAGGGCGCGGCGTCCGGCTGGGCGGCGGAGACCGCGCCCAGGCTCGAGACCGCGCCGCCGACCCTGACCAATCTCGACGTGCCCTGCTTTGATCTCTACGCCGTGCCTGCGGCGAGCCAGTCGCTGATCAATGACAGCCTCGTGGATATCGAGTCCTGGCTGGCCACCGAGTGCGAGGACGCCTTCGCGCTGCAGGAGACCAACGCCTTCATTAACGGCTCGGGCGTCACCCAGCCGAAGGGCCTGTTG
>CAIUZX010000174.1 GCA_903903715.1 uncultured Caulobacterales bacterium | reverse complement strand
TTCAAGCCGGAATGGCTTGCGACGGCGCGGTTGAGGTACATCGCCATGCCGCCAGTCAGCGTAAAGACTGTCGACGCGCCGAGCCGCACGATCAGGTCGACAGCGTAGCTGGCAACGTTCTGTTCGGCGGCAGGCCGGTCGTTGAGCGAGGATGATTCGGCTTTGAGCATGTCACCGACTAGCCTTCCGGCAGCGATGGAATCAAGCATGACCATTTCAACGGGCAGTCGTGTCCGGAGCGTTGCGGCGGCTTCCGAAACTTCAGGAGCCGACGTTCGTCGACCCTGGCGATCTATCTATATTTCGAAATTAGAGTGGCGCGAGAGACGGGACTTGAACCCGCGACCCCCGGCGTGACAGGCCGGTACTCTAACCAACTGAGCTACTCCCGCGCATCTCGAAGCGCAGCAGGGCCGCCCGACGAGGCGCGTGACATAGCTCTAGGCCAGATACACTGTCAAGCGGTATGGCCGAAGCCTCCACAGACGGTTTAGAGTTCGGTGCTCGCAGAAGGGATCCTGGCATGTCGACACCTTTTGAAATTGGCTTCGTTCTGTTCCCCGGCCTGACCCAGCTCGACCTCACGGGACCGGCCCAGGTGCTGAGCCGGATGAGCGATTCCCGCTGTCATTTCCTGGCCAAGACGAAAGACCTCATCCCCAGTGACTGCGGTCTGTCCCTCGCGCCGACCCTGACCTTTGCGGAAGCCCCGAAGCTCGATCTGATTTGCGTGCCGGGCGGCATGGGCGTCGACAGCGTGATGGGCGATCCCGAGAGCCTCGACTTCGTCCGTCAGGCGGGGGAGGGCGCGCAATTTGTGACATCCGTTTGCACGGGATCTCTCATACTCGGCGCCGCCGGGTTGCTGGTTGGATATCAGGCCGGGTGCCACTGGGCTTGGCGCGACCTCTTGCCGTTGTTCGGGGCTTATCCGTCGGAGGAGCGGGTGGTGTTTGACCGGAACCGCATCACCGGCGGAGGCGTTACGGCCGGGATCGATTTCGCTTTCCGGACTGTGGAACTGCTGCGGAGTCGCGAGGAGGCGGAGATGCTGCGCCTTGCGCTCGAATATGATCCTCAGCCAGTCGGCATGGGGGGAACGCCATCCACCGCGCGATCTTCAGTCCTCCAGGCCACTCGTCGTCGTTATGATCAGATGGGCCTCACCACGCGTCGGGACGCCGTCGCCAAGCTCGCCAAGCAACTGAATGTCTGCGGCGCTTGATAAGAATTCCGCCATTCGGCCTTTGATGCCCGCGCGAGCTTGGGCTACAAGCTCCAGCGAGTCCGCCGACCTGAGGCCGTGATGAACGATTTTCTGTTGCAGTATCTGCCAATCCTGGTGTTTCTGGGCGTCGCCATCGTCCTTGGATCGCTTTTCATTTTTGGCGCCTGGGCGCTCGCGCCGAAACGTCCGGATCCTGAAAAGATTTCCGCCTACGAGTGCGGTTTCAACGCGTTCGAGGACGCGCGCATGAAGTTCGACGTGCGGTTTTACCTGGTGGCCATCCTCTTCATCATTTTCGACCTCGAAGTCGCTTTCCTGTTCCCTTGGGGCGTGACGTTGATGAAGCTGCCCCATGGCGCGGGCGTATTCGCTTTCTGGTCCATGGCGCTGTTCCTTGGCGTCCTGACAGTCGGGTTCATTTACGAGTGGAAGAAGGGCGCCCTGGAATGGGAGTAGGTCAGGACGACGTCGCGACGACCGTTCCTGCGGGAACGGGTTCCGGCCTGCTGGTTCCGGCCGGCGCGGCGGGGCGCTCAGGCGTGCAGGGCTATGATCCAAAGCTGCACGATCCTTATTTCGACAAGCTGTCGGGCGTGCTGGCGGATCGAGGGTATGTGGTCGCGGCGCTTGAAGATGTCGTCAACTGGGCGCGTACAGGCTCGCTGATGTGGATGACCTTTGGTCTCGCGTGCTGCGCCGTTGAGATGATGCAGGCGTCGATGCCGCGCTATGACCTTGAGCGCTTCGGCTTTGCACCGCGGGGCAGCCCTCGGC
>CAIUZX010000173.1 GCA_903903715.1 uncultured Caulobacterales bacterium | reverse complement strand
CGGCAGGCCTTTTTCCGCGAGAAAGGTCGGGTTGAACAGCTTGCTCTGATATCGCGCGCCGCTGTCGCAGAGAATGGTGACGATGGTCTTGCCCGGACCGAGTGTCTGCGCAAGCCGGATCGCGCCCGCGATGTTCACGCCCGCCGAACCGCCGAGGAACAGGCCTTCGTCGCGGATCAGGTCAAAGAGGATGGTCAGGGCTTCGGCGTCTGGGATCATGTAGGGATGATCGACGACTAGGCCCTCGAGATTCCTGGTGATCCTGCCCTGGCCGATGCCTTCGGTGATCGAGCTGCCCTCCGCTTTCAGTTCCCCGTGCGCATAGTAGCTGAACAGCGAGGCGCCGGGCGGGTCGGCGAGGCCGATGGTGAGGCCTGAACGCTTCTCGCGTAGCGCCGCAGCGACCCCGGCCAGCGTGCCTCCCGAGCCGACGGCGCAGATGAAGCCGTCCACCTTGCCGCACGTCTGGCGCCAGATCTCCGGGCCCGTGGTCCGGTAGTGGATGTCTCGATTGGCCGTGTTGTCGAACTGGTTTGCCCAGATGACGCCTCTGGGTTCCGTTCGCGCGCGCTCCTGCGCCAGTCGGCCCGAGTAGCGGACATAGTTGTCCGGATGAGCGTAGGGCACGGCGTCGACCTCGATCAGCTCGGCGCCGAGCAGCCGGATCGCGTCCTTCTTTTCCTGGCTCTGTGTTCTTGGGATGACGATGCAGGTCCGGTATCCGAGAGCGGCGCCGACCATGGCGAGCCCGATGCCGGTGTTGCCGGCGGTCCCCTCAACGATCAGGCCCCCCGGTTCCAGCTGTCCGTGCGCCTCGGCGTCACGGATGATGCCGAGGGCCGTTCGATCCTTCACCGACTGTCCGGGATTGAGGAACTCCGCCTTGCCCAGGATCTCACATCCCGTGAGTTCGCTGGCGCGCTTCAGTCGGATCAAGGGCGTTTCGCCGATGGTCTCGATAACCGACGCTGCAGTCATGCCAAGGCTCCGTTCTGCATCTGGCATCCTTAGGCCGCGCGGGCGACGCTCGCAATGCGTGCGCCGTCCATCAGACCTGTTCGGCCTTCGTCGACGCAAGCGCTGTCAGGGCGCGCTGCCGCGCAAAGCTGTGGTCGACGATGGGGCGAGGGTACGTAGAGCCAAGCGTCACGCCTGCTGACCGCAGCACGGAGGGATCCAGGGTCCAGGGTTCATGCAGGGCGGCTGTCGGGAGCCTTGCCAGTTCAGGTATCCACTTGCGAACATAGAGACCTTCCGCGTCGAACTTCTGACCCTGACCGACGGGGCTGAAGATCCGGAAGTAGGGGGCGGCGTCGGCGCCGCTGCCAGCCACCCACTGCCAGCTCGCCGCATTCGCCGCGAGGTCGGCGTCGACCAGGGTGTCCCAGAACCACTGCTCGCCCTTCCGCCAGTCGATAAGCAGGTGTTTGACGAGGAAGGAGGCGGCCAGCATCCGCACCCGGTTATGCATGAAACCGGTGGTCCAGAGCTCCCGCATCCCTGCGTCGACCATGGGGTAGCCGGTCAACCCGCGGGCCCAGGCCTCAAACGCGGTGTGATCGTCCCGCCAGGGAAAGGCGTCGAAGGCAGGCTTGAAATTCTCGGTGGGCAGCTTCGGCTCATGAAACAAAAGGAGATGGCTGAATTCCCGCCAGCCGAGCTCCGCCTTGAACTTGTCGGCGTGTCGCGAAAGGCCTGGCGCGTGATGAACCGCAGCGTCGACCGCCGCCCAGACCTGCCTCGGGCCGATCTCACCGAAGTGCAGATGGGGTGACAGACGCGATACGGCTTCCGCCGAGGGATGGTCCCGGCCCTCGGCGTAGTTGCTAAGGCCGTGCTCAAGGAACCGCTCCAGCCGCGCTTGTGCGCCGGTTTCTCCGGGCGTCCAGATCTGAAAGCCTTCCGACCATTCCGGCTTTGTCGGATGCAGCTTCCAGCTTGCGAGCGCTTCGGATGCAGGCCAAGCGGTGGGCGCGTTCAGACGCGCCGGGGCGGGAGGGGTCTGGGTCAACTCGAGATGCGGCTGGGCGGCGCGCCAGAACGGCGTGAACACCTTGAATGGCCCACCTGAGCCGGTGGTGACCTTCCAAGGCTCTACCAGAAGGCTCGCGTTGAAGCTTTCGACGGTGATCCCTTGGGACTTCAACGATGCTTTCAACCGCGCGTCCCTGGCCGTCTGCCCGGGCTCATACAGGCGGTTCCAAAAGACGGCCGCCGCTCCGGTCTCTGCGACCAGATCTTGCAACGTCTTTTCAACGTCACCCGCGCGAAGTGTGAGTCTTGAGCCACGGCTCTCTAGGTCAGAGGCAAGGGCGCGCAAGCTGTTGTCCAGCCACCATTTGGTCGCGGCGCCGATGGGGCGTGTTTCGGCCCCGTCATCGAGGATGTAGACCGGCACAATGCGACGCCCGCTGGCGACCGCGGCGGCGAGGGCCGGATTGTCGTTTAGGCGAAGATCCCGACGAAACCACACCAGAACTACATTTTCAGACATGTTCATCTTTGAGTTCGCCATTGTCTCGACACCAGTTCCACGCCACATGCGGGCTCTGAAATCGAAATCAAGGAGCGCGGTCAGATATGACGGTGAACGCCCCCATCTCAGTTCCGCCGAATGCGGTCGTCGAAGTCTCGAGCGGTCGCGGCAAGACCGTGCGGATCGGCAACGCGCTTCGCCTGTCCATCATCGCCGGGCCCTGCCAGATGGAGAGCCGCGCCCACGCGCTGGAAACAGCACTCGCGCTCAAAGAGGCGGCGGATCGGCTGGACATCGGCCTGATCTACAAGACCTCGTTCGACAAGGCGAACCGGACCTCCGGGAAGGCCCAGAGGGGGATCGGCCTCAAGGACAGTCTGCCCATCTTCGCCGAGATCCGCGAATCGGTCGGACTGCCAGTCCTGACCGACGTCCACGATATCGCCCAGTGCGCGCCGGTCGGCGAAGTGGTGGACGTCCTGCAGATCCCCGCCTTCCTTTGTCGCCAGACCGACCTTCTGATCGCAGCGGCGAAGACGGGGAAGGCCATCAATGTCAAGAAGGGTCAGTTCCTGGCGCCCTGGGACATGAAGAACGTGATCTCGAAGATCAACGATGTCGGCAACGGCAACGCCATGGCCTGCGAGCGGGGCGTGTCGTTCGGTTACAACACCCTGGTGTCCGACATGCGCGCCCTGCCGGAGATGGCGAAGATCGGTTGTCCGGTGGTGTTCGACGCGACGCATTCCGTTCAGCAGCCTGGCGGCCAGGGCGCGAGCTCGGGCGGACAGCGGGAGTATGTTCCCGTCCTTGCCCGCGCTGCTGTCGCGGTCGGTGTCGCCTGCGTCTTCATGGAGACGCATCCGGATCCCGATCATGCGCCGTCGGATGGACCGAACATGATCCCGTTGAGCCAGTTTGAGTCCCTGGTGTCCGAACTTCTCGACTACGACGCGATCGCCAAGCGCCGTATCGCAACGGCCTAGGGAACGGGTTTGTGCGGCGAGCTGGATCGCCTATAGGCTAGGCTTATGACCTTAGCTCGTCTGCAACACCTCCTTGGCCGCGCGGCCGCTGTTCAGGTCGCCTGTGTCGGCGATCTGATGCTGGACCGGTACATCTACGGCGACGTGGCGCGGGTGTCGCCGGAGGCGCCCATCCCCGTACTGATCCATCGCTCTGAGGCGGCCATGCTGGGCGCGGTGGGCAATGTCGCGCGCAACGTGGCTTCGCTCGGCGCTATGGCATCAATGGCGGGCGTGGTCGGGGCGGACGCCGCAGCCGAGGAGGTCGCACGGCTGATCGATGGGGAGGCGCGGATCAGGTCCCATCTCGTGGTCGCCAAGGGGCGGCCGACCACCGTCAAATCTCGTTTTGTCGCCTCCGGTCAGCAATTGCTGCGTCTGGACCACGAGGAGGACGGTGACCTTGACGCGGCGGCTCAGGCTGAACTGATACGGTCGGCGCGGTCAGCGATCTCGTCCGCTGGCGCGGTCATTCTGTCCGACTACGCCAAGGGCGCGGTCGGCAAGCCCCTGATCGGCGCCGTACTCGCCGCAGCAAAGGCCGCGGGCGCGCCGGTGATCGTCGATCCCAAGGGGAGAAGTTTCGCCAAGTACGGCGAAGCGGATCTGATCAAGCCCAACGCTAAGGAACTCGCCCTGGTGACGGATTTGCCTGTCGGTTATGACCGGGAGGTCGAGATCGCTCTGGCGGCCGCGCTGGCGAGCTGCTCGGCGCGCGCTATACTCGTGACCCGAGCCGGCGCGGGAATGTCGCTGGCCGTGCGAGATCGCCCGGTCGCTCACTTTCCGGGTCGCGCTCAGGCGGTGTTCGACGTATCCGGTGCAGGCGACACGTCGATCGCCGCCCTCAGCGTCGCCCTGGCGGCGGGCGCAACAATCGAAGACGCAGTTTCCTTTGCGGTTCTGGCGTCCGGCGTCGTGGTCGGCAAGGTCGGGACGGCCACAGTCTCGCCTGCCGAGCTGATCGAAGCTGAAGCGCGTCTGTCCAAACCGACCGCCGCCCCGAAGATCGTCGATCGCATCGCGGCCGCCGAGCAGGTGGCGGTGTGGAAACAGGCGGGACATTCTGTAGGATTTACAAATGGTTGTTTCGATATTTTGCATGTTGGGCACGTCACGTATCTCGAGCAGGCCAGCGCGTGGTGCGACCGACTGGTGCTGGGGGTGAATTCTGATGCTTCCGTTCGTAGGCTCAAGGGCGAAGGGCGCCCCGTCAATGACTGCGAATCGCGGGCGCGGGTGCTTGCGGGTCTGGCTTGTATCGATCTTGTCGTGGAGTTTGAGGAGGATACGCCTCTGGAACTGATCACCGCTCTGCGGCCCGATGTTCTCGTCAAAGGCGCTGACTACGCCAAGGCGGACGTGGTCGGGGCGAAGGAAGTTGAAGGTTGGGGCGGCGTCGTTCGACTGGCGGAGATTGTCGACGGTTATTCCACCACCTTCACCATCGGCCGGATGAGCGGAGCGGATCGCAAATGATCCCGGCGTCGAACAGATTGAGGCCGACCCGATGAGCAAGGATATCGTTCTGGTCACCGGCGGCGCGGGCTTCATCGGCTCGAACATCGTCGCCGAACTGTGCGGCGGCGGCGCGGTGGATGTGGCGGTCTGTGACCGGCTACGCAGTGCGGATTCCGGCAAATGGCGCAATCTCGCCAAGCATGACATCGCCGACTTTTTCGCACCTGAGGAACTGTTCCCCTGGCTGGATCGATACGCGGATCGGATTTCCGGGATCGTCCACATGGGCGCCGTCTCGTCCACCACAGAGCCGGACGCCGACCTGATCATTCATTCCAACTTCGGTCTGTCTCGAGACCTTTGGACCTGGGCTGCAACACATCAGCGGCGCTTCATCTACGCCTCGTCCGCCGCGACTTACGGAGACGGGGCGCTTGGCTTTGATGATGCTGACGATCTGGAGTCGTTGAAGGCCCTGCGGCCTCTCAACGCCTACGGTTGGTCCAAGGCGCTGTTCGACATCTTTGCAAGGCGTGAAGCGACCAAGGGCTTCGCACCTCCGCAGTGGGCGGGGCTGAAGTTCTTCAATGTCTATGGCCCCAACGAATATCACAAGGGCGGCATGAAGTCGGTGGTCGCCCAGATCTGGCCGACCGTCATGGCGGGTGAAACCATAAAGCTCTTCCGGTCACACCGCTTGGATTATCAGGACGGCGGACAACTTCGCGATTTTGTTCATGTTCAGGACGCCGCCAAGGTCGCGGCATGGCTTCTGGCGGTTCCGCAAGTTTCCGGCGTCTACAATCTCGGCACGGGTGCCGCGCGCAGCTTCCGTGATCTGGCCCTTGCGACCTTTGCGGCTGCGGAGCGCAATCCCAGCATCTCGTATATCGACACGCCGGAGGTGATCCGCGACAAGTACCAGTATTTCACCGAGGCGAGGATGGAGCGGCTGAGGGCCCTGGGCTACAACGCCCCGTTCCTGTCGATTGAAGCGGGTGTGGGCGACTATGTCCGTGGCTACCTTGCAACGTCTGATCCTTATCGGTGAGGTCTGGTCCGGTGGCTGACCCGCGGCGACTGGCGATACGTTTGGTCGTGGCGATTCTCGCGGCGGCGATCGGCAGTGCGACCTTCGCCTACAGCTATTGGCGCGAAGACATCCTGAGACATGATCTCGACCCGGGACAACCCTTTCAGACTTATCGCCCCTCGGCTGCGCCGGATTATGCGTCGCCGTCTTCCTGGTATTTGCGGCCCCCCGCCGGAGCGATCCCCGGACAAGCCAGCATCTTCTTCGTGCATTCGACGACCTTTTACGGCGGGCGTGACTGGCTGGGTGCGATCGACAATCGCAACGCGGCGCGAAGGGTCGAGAAGGACATTCTGCCAAACTATGCCGGGCCGTTCTGGTCCCTCGGGCCGGTCTGGGCGCCGAAATACCGTCAGGCCAGTCTCTATGCCTATCGATTGACCCTCCGTGAGGATGCGCGGGAAGCGAGACTGTTCGCCTATGCAGACGTCGCTCTTGCGTACCGCGAGTTTCTGACGACCGCGCCGAAGGGGCGGCCCTTGGTTCTGGCCGGGGTGGGGCAGGGCGCTCAGATCGTCGAGAGGCTGGCGCGGGAGAGCGCTGCCGACCCAGCCATTCGAGCGCGGATCGCCGCTGTCTATCTGATGGAGGAGATTACACCTGCCAAGGCGTTTGGCGCAGGCGCCCCCTTTCAACTTTGCCGGACGCGGCGCGAAGCGGGTTGCGTCGTGGCATGGCGCACCCTGCAGACAGTGCGTCCGGATCGCACGAAGGTCCTGTCTCGCGCGGTGGTGTGGGGCTCCGGAGGTCAACTTGAGCTTTGGCAGGGGGATGTGGCTGCCTGCGTCAATCCCGTGTCGGGATCATCGGACGGGGCGCTGGCGCCGCGGGACCTCCACCTGGGCGGGGCGAATGCGACCGACGGCCGAATGGGCTCGGAACCCAAGGCGCTCCCGAACCAGATCGAAACACAGTGCGACCATGGATTCCTTCTCGCCTCGACCCCGGAGGCGTCAGCGCTTCGAACGGGGGGTGGCTGGATCGAGCAACTGCAGCCGCCGCCCTTTAATCTGTTCTATTACGACATCGAGGCGGATGTTCGCGCGCGGCTGTCCGCCTGGTACGGAGGAGATCTCGCCTCGCCCATAACCCGTCGCATAGACGTACGCGACGCTCCGGTGAAACGGATACCGGCGACCTAGAACCCATTCGCTAGATCCGCTCCCGCAGCATCTCGAGTGCGACTCTCACCGTGGCGAGCCTGACGCCGGATCGGTCGAGGCCGATGAAGCGCTCCTCCCGATGGACGATACTCCCATTGACCGCAGCGGTGGCGAGATGCACCAGCCCGACCGGCTTCATCGCCGTTCCGCCGCCCGGTCCAGCCACGCCCGTCACCGCCACGGCCAGGTGCGCGCTGGAGTGGGCCAATGCGCCCTCGGCCATGGCGCGAGCGACGGGCTCCGAAACCGCGCCATAGTCGGCGATCATGTCCCCCGGCACATCGAGCATCTCCGACTTTGCGCGATTGGAATAGGTGACGAAGCCGCGGTCCACGACGTCCGAAGACCCAGCGATGTCCGTGAGCGCGCCCGCGATCAAGCCGCCCGTGCAGCTCTCAGCTGTGGTGATGCGCCATCCTCGCGTTCGCGCTTCATCGAGCAGCAGACGTGCAAGGGTCTCGACGTCGAGGGGAAATAGGCTGCTCATAAGTGGGGTCCCAAATCGGCGTTCGGACACGAGAGGGTGGCGGTGGCCTGAGCGGCGAGTCCTTCTGCGCGACCCGTAAAGCCCATGCCTTCCGTGGTCGTGGCCTTTACGCTGACCCGGTCGACCGCAATCGACAGGATCTCGGCGATCCGCGCCCGCATAGCTTCGCGATGCGGTTTGATCCTAGGCAGCTCACAGATCAAGGTCACGTCGACATTGAGGATTTCTCCGCCGCATTCGCGAACCAAGTTCGCGGCGTGCCGCAGGAAGATGTCAGACGCGGCGCCCTTCCACTGCACGTCACTCGGCGGGAAATGGTCGCCGATATCGCCGAGCCCTGCAGCGCCCAGAATCGCGTCCGTCAGCGCATGCAGCCCGGCGTCCGCGTCAGAGTGTCCGATCAGGGTTTGAGCGTGAGCCATCTCAACGCCGCAGAGCCAAACCGATTCCCCGGGGCCCCATCGATGCGCGTCGAAGCCGTGGCCGACCCTGACGAAGCGGGTTGACGCAATCAGCCGTTCGGCCATCGGGAAATCCTCCGGAAAGGTTAGCTTCATCAGCATGGGGTCGCCGGGGACGAGGGCGATCCGGCCGCCGTCGGCCTCGATCAGCGCCGCTTCGTCTGTCGCGTTTCGGCTGGTGTCCGACAGCGCTGCGCGTAGAGCGTCAGCGCGAAACGCCTGCGGGGTCTGCACGCGATGGAGATCGTCTCTCGGCACGGTTTCAGTCACCACGCCGTTCTTGGCACGCTTGATCGTGTCCGTGAGGGGCAGGGCTGGCACGGCGCCTTCCGCGGATTCAAGCCCTGCGAGCAGGGTTTCAATATGTCTGCGCGCCACCAGGGGCCTCGCCGCATCATGGATCAAGATCGCGTCGACGGGTTTTGAGAGCGCTGCGACGCCTCGTCGGACAGAGTCGCTTCGGGTCGCCCCTCCCGTCACGGTTCGCCATCCAGAGAGCGACGCGAACGCTTGAGACGCTTCGGCCTGCCCGTCGGGGTTCACCACCACCACCACCTCTTCGGCGCCGCAGCTCAAAAACGCCTCGAGGGACCAGCGGGCGACCGGACGGCCCGCCAGAAGGAGCCACTGCTTCGGGGTGTTTCCGCCGAGGCGAAGACCGGCGCCGGCCGCCGCGAGGATGACTGAAAATCGCATGCGCGCATGTTTGCCGCCGCAGCGCATTTGTCCAGCGCCCCGTCCAGATTCTGTTTTGACTGGACGCATCGTCCATTATGCCCAATTATTGAACAATGACGACTGTAACGCAAAAACTGCCTGTAAATGAGGCAATTCGACGCTTGGCGTTCGATGCTGCGCCGTGCGCGCTTCTCGTTGTCTCTCCGACGGGGGAAGTCATCTGTGCGAATTCGGCAGCGGAGGTTCTTTTTGGGGGCGCAATGTCAGATCGGCGAGCGCGCGCCATGGGCCTGAATGCGCCGGGTTCGCCGTTGGTCGCCTTCGTGGAGCGGACGGTTCGCCGTGGCGGCAACTGGCGCGAGCGAGACCTTGAACTGGTGATGGCGGGACGCCCGCCTCTGATAGTCGACGCAGCCGCATCCGTCGCGCCCGATGGCTCTGTGGTCGTGACGCTGCATCCCCTTGCGGAAGGTGACGAGGATGCGCCCGCCGGCGCGCTTCAGACCGCTGCCAACCTTGGGCGTACGCTGGCGCACGAAATCAAGAATCCTCTCGCGGGCATTCGAGGGGCGGCCCAGCTTCTGCAGGCCGGGGCGAGTCTGGAAGACTCCGCTCTCGCGCAATTGATCATGGACGAGACCGATCGGGTTCGGCGTCTGGTCGAGCGATTGGAGGCATTCTCCGACTCCCGTCGCTTGAACATCCAGCCCTTGAACATCCACCGAATATTGGATCGCGTGAGGGCGTTGGTTGTGAATGGTGTTGGCGAAGGCCTAGTGTTTCGTGCGTCCTATGATCCCTCGCTCCCGCCTGTGCTTGGGGATGAGGACCAGCTGGTTCAGGTGTTTCTCAATCTCGTGAAGAATGCTGCGGAAGCTGCGCGGTCGCGAAGGGACGACCGGGGCGAAGTGGTGATCTCTACGGCGTTTCGGCATCAAGCTCGGCACGCGGATGGCGACGGGCCCGCCACTCCACTTGAGGTCAAGGTTCAGGACAACGGTCCAGGCGTCGCGCCGGAAGTGCGGCGGCGACTGTTCGATCCCTTTGTCACCGGCAAGCCCAATGGAACTGGTCTTGGGTTGACGGTCGCCGCTCAAGTGGTCGCCGCGCATGCAGGCCTGATCGACTTTCAGTCAGAGCCGGGGCGGACCGTGTTCCGTGTTCTGTTGCCCGTTTCCAACCACGCCAATATCGATCCGGCAGACGCCTGACGCCCAGTCTGCAGCCACAGGAAAACAGCCTTTACCATGCAGAAGAAGATTTTGATCGCAGACGATGACGCCTCGATCCGGCTGGTCGTGAGTCAGGCGTTGACACGGGCCGGTTATCAGGTCCGTGCGACCGGCGCAGCTTCGACTTTGGTGAAATGGGCGGCGGACGGGGAGGGGGACCTCATCGTCACCGACGTGATGATGCCGGACGCCAACGTCTTCGACGTCCTTCCGCAAATCCGGAAAAGTCGTCCACTGTTGCCGGTTATCGTGATGAGTGCGCAAAACACCGTGGTTACGGCGGTGACCGCCGCTGAGCGCGGGGCCTTCGAATACCTGCCCAAGCCTTTTGATCTGGACGACTTGTTGGCTGCGGCTGAACGGGCCCTGGCGCCGGCTCCAGTGGTGCAGCAAGCCCGGGCCGACGCCAAGGCGGCGCGAGATGATCGGCTGCCTCTGATCGGACGATCTTCCACGATGCAGGAGGTCTATCGGACCCTCGCTCGTCTCGTTCCAACCGAGTTGACGGTGCTGATTACAGGCGAGTCTGGCACTGGAAAGGAATTGACTGCGCGGGCACTTCACGACTTCGGTCGGCGACGGGAAGGTCGATTTGTCGTCGTGCATCTTGCCGCAACTCCGCGCGAGCGGGTCGAGACGGAACTGTTCGGCCGGGATGGCGCTGCCGGGAAGCTCGTTGAAGCGGATGGCGGAACGCTGTTCCTCGATGAGGTTGGCGATTTGCCGCTCGATGCACAGACGCGTCTGCTTCGGGTCATTGACGGGTCCGAGCGGCCGATCAACCCTCGCACCGACCGACCGGTCGATGCTCGCCTTGTCGCGGCGACCAATCGGGACCTGACATCCCTGATCGCTCAGGGGCTGTTCCGGCAGGATCTATTCTTCCGGCTGAACGTCGCCCCGCTCCGCCTTCCGCCATTGAAGGACCGGCTTGATGATATCCCGGATCTGGCTCGAGCCTTCTTGTTGCGAGCACATCGGGAAGGGTTATCCGCCAAGACCATTGACGAGGGTGCGATATCGAGGCTCAAGGCGCACTCTTGGCCGGGTAACGTGCGGGAGCTCGAAAATCTGATGCGTCGGGTGGCGGCGCTCTACGCCGAACCGACCATTTCGGCGCGCATCATCGAAAAGGAACTTGAGCCAGTTGTTTCGGCCGGTGAGGGCGATGTGACTCTGGATCGCTTGATCGAGCGGGCGGTGGCTGCAGATCTCGCATCGGGTCACAACGACCTTTATGATCGTCTGCTACTGGCCGTCGAGAGGCCAATGATCCGAACCGTCCTCAACGCCACGCGAGGCAATCAGGTGAAAGCGGCGGAGCGACTCGGTCTGAACCGGAACACCCTACGTAAGAAGATCTTGGCGCTCGAGCTCAACGCAAGGGACGAGGATCCTCAGTCCGTGGGATGAGGCGCATTTGCAACAATGCTGTTGATTTTGAGGCACAGTTGAGGCTAAGTGGTCGCGATGCAATCGACCACTGTCCTGTTGGAGAAGGCGCCGGCCCACGAGGCTGAGGCCGCATCGTCTTTCCTGAAGTCACCAATATGGCGCAGCCGGGTTCAGGTGGTGTTCGCCGCGCTCTTTGCGCTTTGTGCGGCGGTGACGGCCGCTGGCGTCTTTCTGACCACAGCGACGCCGGGTGACAGGCCCGGGGCGGGAGCCTCCACTCAGTTTGTCTTGGCGGCTCTATCCATTGATCTTCTTATTATTCTAGGGCTCGCGGTCTTGTTGGGCTTGAGGGTGTATGCGCTCTTCGGACGCTTGGCGCCCGACGCCGGTGTGAGGCTGCATCAGCGCTTCGTAAGTCTGTTCGCCCTCGCAGCCGTGGCCCCGGCCATCATTGTCGCGCTCTTCTTCGGCCTTCTTGTCACGCGAGGAATGGATAGCTGGTTTTCCACTCGCGTGCGATCCGCCGTGGAGGGAGGCGCTCTGTTCGGGAATGCAATCGTTCACCAGCAGACGTCGGCGATATCGACGGAAGTGGGCATGCTCGCTTCATCGCTCAACCGTCCGGACGTCAGCAGCGTTCTAAGCAAACGTCCTTTGACCTACTCCATTTTGCTGGATCAGGCTCTCGAGCGGGGTTTTGCCGCAGTTTATCTCGTGGATGGGGATGGGCGAATTCTGGCGCGGGCCGAAGCGCCTGGCGCACCCAACTTCTTGACGCCGCCCAGGAGAACTTTTGAGGCGGCCGCGCATTCTGGAGAAGTTCAAGCGCGCTTCGACGTCGATGACGTGATGCGGGCAGTCTACAAGCTCTCTGGCTATAATAACGCCTTCCTTTATGTCGCTCGGCCTCTAGAGGCGGGCCTGTCCAAACAACTGAAATCATCCGAACAATCTGTTAGGGAATATAAGGAGAGCCTCAATAGCCGACAGGCAATTCAGGCAATATTTTTGATCAGCTATGTAAATACAGCGTTGCTGGTTCTGGTTGGCGCCGTTTGGGTGGGGATGGGCGTCGCCAGCCAGATCGCCGGACCCGTGGCCAATCTGGTGCAGGCTGCGGATCGGGTGTCGATGGGAGATCTCTCCGCACGTGTGTCGCTCGACAATAATCTTCAGGAAATTTCCGTATTATCCCGTGCATTCAACAGGATGACGGCAGATCTTGAGTCCAAGCAGGCGGCGCTGCAGTCGGCCAGTATCGAAGCGCAGGAGCGTCGCCAGTTCATCGAAACGGTTTTGGCGGGTGTCAGCGCGGGCGTGTTGGGGCTGGACGCTAGCGGATGTATCAGCGCGATCAATCGCCGGGCGCTCGTGCTTTTAGGCCTCGAAGGCCTCGACGCTGAATCGGTTTATGCGCAACCCCTGGCGGAAGCCGCGCCCGAGATGATGGCGACCGCGGTTCGAGCCTTGGCGAGCTCGACGGATGTCGAAGAGGAAGTTGACGTTGTTCGGAATTCCGAAACGCGTCGTTTGAGGGTCCGCGCATCCGTCGGCTTGGACGCCGGATTGGTTCTGACCTTTGACGACATAACACGTCTCGTGTCCGCCCAGCGCAACGCCGCTTGGCGCGACGTGGCGCGACGTATTGCGCACGAGATCAAGAATCCGCTGACCCCGATCCAGTTGTCGGCGGAGCGTATCCGCCGGAAGTACCGAAAAGACATTTCGACGGATCTCGAAACCTTCGACCGCTGTACCGAAACCATCATCCGTCAGGTCGGCGATATCGGCCGAATGGTGGATGAATTCTCGTCCTTCGCCAGGATGCCTGCGCCCAAGTTCGCCCTTGAGGACGGAGTCGAACTTCTCCGCCAGGCCGTGTTCGCGCAGCGGGTCGCCTATCCGAATGTCCTGGTTGAAATGGATGACCCGCCCGAGGCGGCGCCTTTGTCATGCGATTCTCATATGGTCGGGCAGGCGCTTAGCAACATACTCAAGAACGCCGGTGAGGCCGTCGACGCGCGGATGCTGTCAGCCCCCCAAAGGCCCGGGCGCATCAGAACCCGGCTGCGTGTGTCGGAAGCCCAAGTGATTTTTGAAATCGAGGACAATGGCTTGGGGCTGCCGAATCGCGACCGCGATCGACTGGTCGAGCCCTATGTCACCCACCGTGAAAAAGGCACAGGCCTTGGATTGGCGATCGTTAAGCGGATCCTTGAAGAACACGGCGGGGATCTGGTTCTCACGGATGCCGACGAAAAGCCCGGCGCAAAGGTTTTGCTTCGTTTTCCATCCGGACGACCGTCCGCACTGTCTGGCTCGCTTGGTCAGGCGTCGGCATGAGTAGGGTTTAATCATGGCTGCTGACATACTTGTCGTCGACGATGAGCAGGACATTCGGGACCTAGTCGCCGGCATCCTTGAGGACGAAGGCTACTCGGTGCGGACTGCGGCCGACTCAGACCAGGCCCTCGCGGCGATCCGTGAGCGCCGTCCCTCTATCCTGGTGCAGGACATCTGGATGCAGGGAGGGGGACTGGATGGGCTGGAACTTCTCGACCTCGTAAAGTCTCTGGACGCCGAATTGCCGGTGATCATGATTTCCGGGCACGGCAACATCGAAACAGCGGTTTCGGCGATAAAGCGTGGCGCCTATGACTTCCTGGAGAAGCCCTTCAAGGCCGATCGGCTTTTGCTTTTGGTCGAGCGCGCCTTGGAACAGGCCAGCCTGAAGCGGGAAAATCGCCGCCTTCGCAGACAGGCGATTGCTCCGGACGGCTTCATTGGACAGTCGGCAGCGGCCCAGCAGCTTCGGCAACTGATCGCGAAGGTCTCTCCAGCGAACAGTCGGATCCTGATTGCGGGGCCTCCGGGGTCTGGCAAGGAACTGGTCGCCCGACTGATCCACGGCGCCAGTCCGCGAAGCAAAAACGAATTTGTAGCAATCAGCGCCGCCGGCATGACGCCGGATCGCCTTGATCTCGAACTGTTCGGAGAAGAGGGGGAAGGTGGACGGCCCTCGAAGATCGGCGTCTTCGAGCGAGCGCACGGCGGCACGCTGTTCCTGGACGAAGTGGCGGACATGCCAAAGGAGAGCCAGGGGCGGATCCTGCGCGTTCTTGTGGAGCAGCGCTTCCGCCGGGTTGGCGGGGACACCGACGTGCAGGTGGATGTGCGGGTCGTGTCGTCGACGTCACGGGATCTGCGCGAGGAAATCGCGGTCGGACGGTTCCGTGAAGACCTGTTTCACCGCTTGAATGTGGTTCCGCTTCGCGTGCCGGGGCTTTCTGAGCGTCGAGACGATATTGCGCTTTTGGCCACGTATTTCATTGAGCGCCTGGCGGAGGCCTCGGGCCTGCCCAAGCGTTTGCTCGGGGAGGACGCCGTGGCGACTTTGCAGGTGCACGACTGGCCCGGCAACGTGCGTCAGCTCCGAAACAACATCGAGCGTCTCCTGATCCTGGCGTCGGGGGACCCCTCCGAAGTGATCACCGCAGAAATGCTGCCTGTTGAGGTCGCCGCCGCGGGGGCCGCAGGCGCCGTCGGGCCCGAACGCATCATCGCGCTTCCCTTGCGAGACGCGCGGGAGGTGTTCGAGCGGGAGTATTTGACGGCTCAGATCCTCAGGTTCGGTGGCAATATCAGTCGCACCGCCGCTTTCATCGGCATGGAGCGTTCCGCGCTGCATCGCAAGCTCAAGTCTCTCGGCGTCGCGCCGACGCGCATGGGCGATGAAGGCGAGGAGGAATAGGTTATGCCCCGCATCGCGTATGTGAACGGGCGTTATGTCCCGCATGCTGAAGCTTGCATCCATATCGAGGATCGCGGGTACCAATTCGCTGACGCTGTATATGAGGTGTGGGCGCTCTTCGGGGGGCGTTTGGCCGATCTCGACGGACATTTGCGGCGGCTGGCGCGCAGCCTGTCGGAGCTGGATATTCCAAGGCCGATGACGGATGCGGCGATGCTGGCTGTGCTCAGGGAGACGGTCAGGCGTAATGGCGTACGCGATGGCCTAGTCTACCTTCAGGTCAGCCGCGGTCAGGCCAGGCGCGATCACGTGATCCCGGATCCGCGGCCCAAGCCAGCGGTCGTCGTGACCGTGAAGTCCGTGGATCTGGTCCAGCTGGACGCGCAGGCTAGGCGCGGCGCCAGGGTCGTCACCGCACCCGACAACCGATGGGGTCGGTGCGACATCAAGACGGTTGGCCTTCTGCCGAACGCCCTCGCGAAAACGCAGGCGAGACGCGCTGGCGCCGCTGAGGTGTGGTTCGTCGATGCGGACGGCCTGATCACCGAAGGCGGATCGACGAACGCTTGGATCATCGACCAAAATGGGGCTTTGCGGACAAGGGGGGACGAGGCGAACATTCTGCGGGGCGTCACCCGCGGCCGGGTCTTCGATATCGCGGCGCAGTTGCAGATACCGGTCGAGCGGCGCCCATTTTCGCTGCAGGAGGCTCAGTCCGCCAAGGAAGCCTTCTTCACCGCTGCTTCGGCATTTGTCACGCCGGTAACCGCGATCGACGGGGTGGCGATCTCCGGCGGACGTCCCGGCCCCATCGCGCTACGCCTTCGCGATCTCTACCTTGAGCAGGCCAGATCCGAGGCTGTGTGAGCGCTTTTTGCGTTGCCAGCAGAGGATCACAGGGGTTAGGGTCCCAGCGTGTGTGTGGGAGGTGATCCCAACCTAGAGGAATAGGCAATGTCCAACGATAAAAAACAGAACTTGCAAGATACGTTTCTGAACAGCGTTCGCAAATCCAAGACCCCATTGACTATCTTTCTTGTAAACGGTGTTAAATTGCAGGGTGTCGTGACCTGGTTTGACAATTTCTGCGTGTTATTGCGTCGGGATGGGCAATCTCAACTGGTCTATAAACACGCTATTTCGACGATCATGCCCGCCCAACCAGTTCAACTCTATGAGCCGGGCGCAGAGGGTGAAGGCGAGGATTGAGCACTCGCGAACTGATTGATCGTCGTCCCGTCATTGAGCGGGTCCTGGTGCTGCATCCAGCTCGGGCGCATGCGCCTTTGAGCAGCAGATCGCCTCAGAGTCGACTCGAAGAGGCCGTTGGTCTTGCGCGCGCGCTGGATCTCGAGCTTGCGGGCGCAGACATCGTGCCCCTTCGGGAGGCTGTGCCCGCGACATTGTTCGGGCGCGGCAAGGTCGCGGAGATCGGGGAGCGGGGGCAGGCGCTCGAGGCCGATGTCATTGTCATCGACGACGCCCTGACGCCCGTCCAGCAGCGGAATCTGGAAAAAGCCTGGGACCTGAAGGTCATCGACCGGACAGGTCTCATTCTGGAGATCTTCGCCAGGCGGGCTCGAACGCGGGAAGGCAAACTGCAGGTCGAGCTCGCACGACTCGCCTATGAACGCTCGCGGCTCGTCCGGACCTGGACACACCTTGAGCGGCAGCGCGGCGGCTTTGGTGTCATGGGCGGACCCGGCGAAACGCAAATCGAAACCGACCGGCGCCTGATCGCCGAGAAGATCACGCGGCTGAAATCCCAATTAGTCGAGGTGCGACGCACGCGAGGCCTTCACCGCGACGCGCGTAAACGGACGCCGTTCCCTACCATTGCGCTGGTTGGTTACACCAACGCCGGAAAGTCGACGTTGTTCAACCGCCTGACGGCTGGCGGCGTACTTGCGAAAGATATGCTGTTCGCAACGCTCGACCCCACCTTGCGGGAGCTTAAGCTTCCAGGCGGGCGACCCGCAATCCTGTCAGACACTGTCGGTTTCATTTCAGACCTTCCGCACGAACTGGTGGAATCGTTCCGCGCGACTTTGGAGGAGGTCTCGACGGCCGACCTCGTTCTCCACGTTCGCGACGTTGCAGATCCGGATACCGACGCGCAGTCGCGGGACGTATCCGTCGTTCTGGAGCGGCTGAACAAGGACCTCTCGCCTACTGGTCTGTCGATCGAAGATCGAACCATCGAGGTCTGGAACAAAATCGACCTCCTCGATCCTGACGACCGGGAAGTTTGGGAAATGAAGGCGGAGCGCCGCTCCGGCGTGGGGCCCAAGGCCGTCGCCGTGTCGGCGGAGACGGGCGATGGCTGCGACGCCCTGTTGCAGCTGATCTCCGAACGGATAGACACATCCGCGGCTGTGGACGCTGTGCTGACCGCCAATGACGGCGAGGCGCTTGCCTGGCTTTATCGCAATGGTCGAGTGCTCGCCCGTTCGGACGATGAGTCTGGAGACGTGCGGGTGACCGTCAGGCTGGAGCCGCAAGCTCTGGGTCGTTTCGAGCGGCTTTATCCCTCCACGCTCCGCGAAGCTGACTAGGCCTATGTAGAATGTTCGGACCGTTTCGCCGCGTTCCAGAGATCTTCCATAGTCTCGAGGCTTGCACCTTCCACTGATCGTCCCTGACGGATCAGTTCATCCTCGATATAGGCGAAGCGCCGCTCGAACTTGGCGTTGGCGGTGCGAAGGCAGGCTTCGGGATCGACATCAAGTTTGCGGGCCAAGTTCGCACAAACAAATAATAAATCGCCCATTTCCTCATGAATCTTGTCGCGATCATTGTGTTCGATTTCGACGAGAAGTTCTGCAAGTTCTTCCTGAAGCTTCGCGACGACGTCACCGATCTTGTCCCAGTCGAAGCCGACTCGGGCCGCGCGGCGTGTGAGTTTCACAGCCCTTGTGACCGCCGGAAGGGTCGCCGTAACGCCCGAGAGGGTTCTGACGGTCCCAGGCGCCTTGCCCGCCCGCTCCGCCGCCTTCTGAGTTTCCCAGGCGACGGTCTGTTCTTCTGAGGATCGATGTTCGGCGCCCGCGAACACGTGCGGATGGCGACGGACCATCTTGTCGCAGATGGCCGTAACGACATCGTCGAAGGCGAAACTGCCGGCCTCCTCCGCCATACGGGCATGGAAGACCACCTGAAAGAGGAGATCGCCGAGCTCATCCTTCAAGTCCGGCATCTCCGCCCGCTCGATGGCGTCGGCTACCTCGTAGGCTTCCTCAATCGTGTAGGGGGCGATCGTGGCGAAGGTCTGCTCCAGATCCCACGGACAACCAGATTCGGGATCTCTGAGACGCGCCATGATGTGGAGAAGGCGGTCAATGGGACGTTCAGCTGACATGTTCGACCTTGATATGGAGCCGATCCAGCTCCGCGCGGATGTCGGCGTGACGGGCCTCGGTCAAGGGGTAACCCCAAAAGATCAACGCGCCAATTGTGGCGAGCGCCGGGGGGACAAATCCGAACACGGCCGACAGGGCCTGCAGGGCTTCAGGGCTGTTCTTGGCCCCCGCGGCGGCGTGAAATCCGGCAAGATCGAGCAGGACGAACGTGATGCCGACGGCGACGGCGTAGGCCAGCTTGTTGGTCGAACCGACAAGGGCGAAGAGCACGCTGTTCTCGCTGCGCCCGGTCTTCAGTGCGACCTCATCCACGACATCCGCCATCAGCGCGCGCAGGAGGAACGCGCTGGCGGCATAGGCGAGGCCTGCCACGAACAGGATCAGAGCCGCCTGAACATATACCAGGTGCGGCATGAACACGATGGAGAGCTGGCTCGCGCAATAGTAGGCGCTCGCGAGCAGTAGCGCCCGATGTTTGCCGAGGCGGCGCGAGAGGCGCATCCAGATCGGCGCGCCGACAATGCCGCCCAGGAAGTAGCAGATCAGCAGGCCGCTGGATTGCGGCCCGGTGTAACCCTTACAGAGGCCGAAATAGAACAGGAACAGGGCGCCCGTGATGCCGGGGGCGAGGCTCAGGAAGAAGTCTCCCCCGAGCACGCGCAGGACGTTGGCGTGTCGGAACATGCCGCCGACCACGGCGATCGTCTTTGTCAGGGAGCGATGCGCGGCATTTTGAGTCGGCGACCGATCCGGAACAAGCGTCGACATGATGAGAAGGGCGACGGGCATCGCCAAGATCACGAACAGCCCCATCGCGCGCACGCCGTCGCCGGGTCGATGGAAGCCTGACGCCGCTGCGATCACGGGCATGGATAGGACGATCAGGATGCCGATGATATTGGCGCTTTGCCAGACGCCGTAGATCCGCGCGCGCTCATGATAGGACTGCGACAGGGTGGCGCCCCAGGCCGTGTGAGCAAGTACGCAGATGGAGTAGCCGACATAAGCGCCGATGAGCGACAGGACCAGGTAAGGCGCGCCTGCGCCGCTGGGCGGGAAGAACAGGAACATCGATCCGAGGATCGTCACCGGACCGCCCAGCAGCATCCATAGGCGATATCGGCCAAATCGGGATCGTGTTCCGTCCATCACCGAACCGATCAGGGGATCGAGAAGGATGTCGCCGATGCGGACCATCATGAACGCTGCGCCGACAATCGCCAGCGGCACGCCCACCACGTTAGCGTAGAAGGTGGGCAGATAGACCACGATCGGCAGACTGAGGGCGGAAAGGGGTAGGGACGGTGTCGCAAAGGCGGCCAGCACGCGCCAGGGCGTGGTTTGCACTGCAGGGTTCTGATCCGACATGGCGTTCCCGGACTTTCTTATCGTTTTCTTGCTGCTATCAGACCCTGAACGATGCAGCCCTGCAAGCGGCCTCTATAGGTCCGGGCGCAGGACGACCTTGCCGATGACCGTGCGATGCTGGAGCATTTCAAAGCCTTCTCGCCAGCGCTCCAACGGCAATTCTGCGAAGACATGCGGATTGACTGCGCCTGAGGCGGCAAGGGCGTCGATGGCCGCGATATTTTCCGCCCCGCGCTGGGGGAACTGGCGGCCGTATTCGCCAGCGCGGACACCGACGACCGAAAAGCCCTTGATCAGCGGCATGTTGACCGAGACCGTCGGGATACGCCCTGAGGCGAACCCGATGACCAGCAGCCTTCCGTCGAAGGCCATGCAGCGCACGGTCTCGTCAAAGACATCCCCGCCAACAGGGTCATAGGCCACGTCGACGCCGCGTCCGCCCGTGATCGTCTTCACCTGATCTCTGAAGCCGCCAGTGACATTGA
Organism: uncultured Caulobacterales bacterium; assembly: GCA_903903715.1. Lineage (GTDB taxonomy): Bacteria > Pseudomonadota > Alphaproteobacteria > Caulobacterales > Caulobacteraceae > CAIMFV01. The sequence goes on along the minus strand of CAIUZX010000173.1, from coordinate 1,295 downwards.
CCGTGGCGTCTGGCTGATAAAGTTCTGCGACCCTGGCAAGCTTCTCGTCCGACGCGCCCGCTGCGATCACCTTCGCGCCGAGGTGACGGGCAAGATCGACGCAGGCGAGGCCGACGCCTCCCGATGCGCCATTCACCAGGACCCACTCTGCGGCCTCGATCCTGGCGCGGCGCACGAGGGCGACGTACGCGGTGAGGTAGGCGGCTGGAAAAGCTGCGGCCTGAGCGAAGCTCAACCTCGGCGGCTTGCGCCGAAGGCCCTGCGCGGGAACAACGATGAATTCGGCAAAACCGCCTGTGCGGGCGCCCCCAACCACATCATCGCCGACCTTGAACGCTCCGACGCCTTCGCCGACCGCGTCGATCTCGCCGGAGAAATCAAGGCCGGGGGTGAAGGGCAGGGGCGGTTTGAACTGGTAACCGCCCCGCGTCATCAAGAGGTCGGGAAAGTTGATGGATGCGCCCCGGACCCGAACCCGCACCTCGCCGGGGCCTGGGATGGGCGTGGGCTCGTCGCGCACGCCGCAGCCGGAAAAATCCTCAGAAAGTTCCGAGACGACAAGGGCTTTCATTGCGGTTCGGCGTCCTGTTCGTTCAGCGGACGAAGTCGAGGCCGACGACCTCAGCCAGATCGTCCAGCGCCTGCTTCTCAGATGACACCTTGATGGCGATCATGCCGAGCTCCGCAGCCGGCTTGCAGTTGATCCCAAGGTCGTCGAGGTAGACGGACTCCGCCGGCGACACGGACAGCGCTTCGCACATCATCAGATAGATCTTAGGATCAGGCTTTCGAACGCCGACCTTCGAACTTTCGATGACGTGATCGAAGAGGGACATGATCTCCGCGACAGCCTTCGCCTTTTCAGCCGTCCCCGCCATTCCGGCGCCTGAACCCGTCGAGACATTGTTGGTAATGCAGCCGACCTTGAACTTCGCTTTGCAGGCCCGGAGCGCCGCCACGACGTTGGGTCGGACTTCGCCGGACAGGAGCGGCAGGATATCCGCGCCCCGAACCGCGTGGCCGAGAGCCTTCGCCTCTTCGGCGAACAGCGTATCGAATTCCGAGGCGCTGATTTCCGAGCGCTCGAACTTCGCCCATGCGTTGGTGTGCGGATTGGCGGCGTTGATCGTCCGGATCAAGTTGTGAGGGAGACTGCGGGCCGCCTCATAGCGGTTGAAGGCTTCGAAGGGAGACGTCGTGAACACCCCGCCGAAGTCCCAGATCACGGCTCGCAAAGTCAAATTCCACACTCCTGCTCATCAGATCGGCAGCCTAGGCGGGGGATCGGCGCGCGG
>CAIUZX010000172.1 GCA_903903715.1 uncultured Caulobacterales bacterium | reverse complement strand
CCTTCTGCCTGGCTGAACCGTTTCATGACGGAAGACCTGGGAGCGCGCAGATGAGCGGCGTGTGTCCAGCCCCCAATGTCGACGCCGGCGTCGTGAAGAGCGTGCTGTCCGCGGTCGACTGCAATGTCCGCTATTATTCCCAGGCTGGGTACTTCGCCCTCACCGGACCGGACTCGGTCTTTCCGACGGCGCTGACCCTTCTGCTGACCCTCTATGTCGCCATTGTCGGATACCGTCTGCTGTTGGGGCTGGGGGGGGCGAGGCTCGCCGACGCGCCGATGATGGCGGTCAAGATCGGCTTCATCCTCGCCTTGACCCTGAACTGGACCGCGTTTCAAACGCTGGTGTTCGACGTCGCGATCAAGGCCCCGGTGGAACTCGCAAGGATCGTCGCCCGTCCCGCAGCGGCCAGCGCCGCCACCCTTTCAAGCGATCCCGTCAAGGGCCTGCAACTCGCCTATGATCAGATCGTGCTCGACGCCACAGCGTTCGGAAAGGCTGCAGGCCCCAACCCTCAGGTCTTGAGCGGCGGGGCGGCGGCCGCGGCGGACGGCCTCTGGAAAGCTGCGGCCATGTTGTTCATGTCGACGGCGGGTTTCCTGGCGATCTCGACCATCGCCGTGGGGGTGTTGGTCGCCATCGGACCCATCTTCATCGCCTTGTTCCTGTTCGAGGCGACGCGGGGTCTCTTTGTTGGGTGGTTGAGAGCTGTATTGGCCGCGGCGCTGGCGCCGATGGTCTGCTGGATCACGACGAGCATCATGCTGGTGGTGCTTCAGCCCTGGTTGACGGATCTGGCGCACGGACGTGACCTCGGTCAGCCAGACGTCAATCTCGCGACGGCGGTCATCTCCCTGGTGTTCGTCTTCGCCGCGGCCCAGGGCGCTCTGGTGGTCGGGGGCGCAGTGATAGCGGGAGGATTTAAGCTTCCTGCGCCGCGCGCCTCGGCTGGCGCGACGTCGTCCCGAACAGCGACGGAGGTGCAGACAATTGTGTCCCAGTCGAGAGCCGAACAGATCGCTTCAGCCGTCCAACGGTCGGCCTATATGGCGACCCTGTCGACGCGACAGACCACGAGCGCCACGTCGTCGAGCGTCACCTCGAGCGGGCAGGGCGTAAGCCCGGATCGACTGGGCGCAACCTACCGCCGAGACGCCTTTGCGGATCGCGTCGGCCAGTCGAGGGAGAAGTCCACATGAACCGGTTCGCGGTCATCGCCGCAGTGGTCTGCCTCGTGACGCCGGTGACGGCCTGGGGCGCCGTCACGCCGGGTCGAAGCGCAACGGACTCCCGCATTCGGATCGTCCGCTACGAGCCGGATCAGGTCGTCGAACTCGAAGGCACGTTGGGGTTTGCAACCACCATCACCTTCGGGCCGGGGGAGCGGATCGAAAACGTCTCGATTGGCGACAGTCTGGGCTGGCAAGTGACGCCAAACCGGCGCGCCAACCTATTGTTCGTCAAACCGATTGATCGGTTGAGCACCACCAACATGGCGGTGGTGACGAACCTGCGCACCTACAATTTCGACCTCCACGTCAGGCGGTCCTGGAAACGCGGCGACTCCGCCGTCGTGTTCAGCCTGCACTTTGAATATCCGGAGCCTGTCAAGCTCGCCGCGCTGACGACGGAATCTGCGCCTCCGGCCCCGCCGACACCTCCAAAGGATCTGAATCACGCCTACACGTTCGAAGGGTCCGCAAAAGGTCTGCCGAGTCGTGTGTTCGACGACGGCGTATCGACCTATTTCGAATTCCCCGCGTCCGTGGATGTGCCGGCGATCTTCGCTGTCGACGGCGACAAGAAGGAAGCCGTGGTCAATGTCAGCTTCCGCGACAACCTACTCGTGGTGGATCGTCTGGCCCGCGCATTTGTTCTCAGGCGCGGGTCGGAAATCTCGCGGATCGTCAATGACGGCTTTCACGAAGATGACTCACCGGGACTTTCGCCCCACAAACTTGTAAAAGGAGCGCCCAGATGAGCCTTCCCGAGCCTCCGAAAGGTCAGGCGGCGGACGACGGGCTCAGTCCGGTCCTGAAAAGCGCGCAGTCCCGCAAGCCCAAAGTGAAAGCCCCCGACCGCCCCTTCGGGTTCTACGCTGGCGTCGTTGCGATCGCTCTGATCGGCGTTTTCGTGTTCTCCTCTCTGTCCAAGGATCGGCTCGCGCGCGCCCAGGTCACGATCCGTCCCGCCCCACCGATGGCGGCGGCGCCTACCGCGCCGGCTCCCGCACCGCCGGCCGCTGCGCCGATAGAGCCTGCACCGGCTACCGTTCCGTCGCCGGAAGCGAGCGCCGGGGATCTTTCCGCGAGGTTGCATGCGCCGGCAATGATCGTCGATATCGGTCCGCCGGACGGAGCGCCTCCAGCCGCCTCCGCCGCCGGTCAGGCGCCGGCAGCCAAACCGCCCGCCGGGCAAGACGCCAAGATGTCCGCTGAGGACCGCTTCTCCGAGCGCGTCAGCCAATCGACGGCGGATACCGTGCTTGCGTCGCGTCTTTCCGACACGGCTCTCATCGCGCCTCAAGGCACAGTTGTGCCAGCGATCCTTGAGACGGCCATCAACTCCGACCTGCCAGGATTTGTCCGCGCCGTTGTCAGTCGCGACGTGCGGGGCTTCGACGGCTCCACGGTCCTGATCCCTCGCGGCGCCAAGCTGATCGGGCAGTACAAAAGCGGCGTCGCGAATGGTCAGTCACGGGCGTTCGTGGTCTGGTCCCGACTGATCACGCCGGCCGGTGTTTCGGTGGATATCGGCTCTCCCGGCGCCGACCGCCTGGGGCGCGGCGGATTGGAAGGTGAGACGAACACGCACTTCTTCCAGCGCTTCGGCTCTTCGATCATGCTCTCTGTGCTTTCAGCGGGTCTCGACGCCTTATCCAGCAACAAGAGCGGTGGGAACACAGCGATCGTGATCGGCTCCCCGCAGCAGGCGACCAATGTCGCTTCGATCGCTCTGCAGAAGCAGATCGACATCCCTGACACGATTTCCGTGCCGCAGGGTGCGCCGATACGGGTTTTCATCGCTCGGGACCTCGACTTCTCCAGTGTTATGAGGCGGGCGCCGTGACGACGGGTGTTTATCTCGCCAGCTACCTCGCTCCGCTGTCTCCGTGGCTCGATCGCGATGACGTCACCGACATCTGGGTCAATCGTCCCGGAGAAGTGTGGATCGAGACCACGGGTGGCGTAACCCTGCGACAGGACGCGCCGGATCTGACCGCGGTCACCCTGTCCCGGCTTGCGCGCCAGATTGCCGCCGTGAGCAGTCAGGGCGTGAACCGCGAGCAACCCCTGCTGTCGGCCAGCCTGCCTGACGGCGCCCGGGTGCAGATCGTCGGGCCGCCGGCGACACGTGCGGGCTACGCTCTGGCGCTTCGCAAACACAGTCTTTCTGATCTTTCCCTGGCCGAGCTCGCTCGAAGGGGGGCGCTGTCGGCGCGCAGCCTGACGTCGGCGGCTGAAAAAGACCCGATGTCCGAGCTAAAGGCCCTCGCCCATGCGGGGGACACCGAAGGCTTTTTGCGAACCGCCGTGCGTCAGCGCAAGACCATCGTGCTGTCCGGCGGAACATCGTCAGGCAAGACCACGTTGCTGAACGCGCTGGTGAAGGAAATCGACCCGGCCGAGCGTCTCATCGTCATCGAGGATGCGCCGGAAATCCGCCTGCTTCAGCCGAATGCGGTTGGGTTGATCGCGGTGCGGGGCGACGCTGGCGAGGCGCGCGTCGACACGGAGGATCTGCTCCAGGCGGCGTTGCGCATGCGTCCTGACAGGATCATGTTGGGAGAACTGCGCGGCCGGGAGGCCTTCGCCTTTCTCCGCGCCGTGAACACCGGCCATCCGGGCTCGATCACCACGTTGCATGCCGATAGTCCGGACGGCGCGATTGATCAGATCGCGATGCTGGCGCTGTTGTCCGGCGTCGATGTCGGCTGGGAGGCGGTTCGGACCTACGCGCGGCAGGTTATCGATATCGTCGTCCAACTGAAGCGCATCAACGGCGTGCGCGAGATCACCGAGATCCGCTTCACCTGATCAACCGAGCGAACCCACGGCACTTATCTCTCCGCGAGTATCATCTGCGGGCTTTGCGCTTTTGGTGGCCTTGCGGGGCTGCGAGCAGAGGAAGTCGCCGAGGCTGTTTCGGTCAAGAACAACGGACGGGGCGCGAGGAAGGCCGCCTGAGCTCCGCTCGGCGCCCGTCTGAGGGGGCTGGCCGCAGGCGCCTGCCCGAGATTGACTTCGAGATCCGCCAGGCGTCGTGTTGCTGGCGTCGCGCCCCCGACCATCAGCCAGGTCGCGGCGCCGATGACCATACCCAGGGGCGCTGCGCCAACGATCAGGATGAGGCGTGGGTCGCGCAAAGGATTTCTCCCTTCAGTTTGAGGGCGGTTGCCGGGCCTTCGGTCGAGATATCGACCTTGTCTGCGAAGACGACGGGGCGTAGACGCGCAAGCTCTCCCAAAGTGCGCGTCACCTCGGGGTAGGGGGCGAGGACCTCCAGTCGAAATACGATCGGCGTGAAATCCGGCGCGTTCGGTCTCGGCGGCTCTACAGCCACGAATACGGACTTGATCCGAACCGATGTAAGAGCGTTGAGGCGTGACCTGAGAGATTCCGCGGCGATCGCCGGGTCGGATCGGCACAGCGTTCCAGCAGGCAGGGCGTCGCCGGCGGGTGACTTGTGCTCGGCCCGATGCAGCAGCTTAAGGTCCCGTTGCGCATCCGCCCATCTCGGATCCAGCCTGGCGGGTTCGGCCAGACCCGAGAGGCCGCCGAAGGTCAGAATGGTTGAGATTAGCGCGACGCCCACGGCGACGCTGTAGGACAAGGGGCTTCTGCGAGGGTCCAGCAAAGTCATCACCGGCTCCTGGGGACCGAAGTCGCGATGGCGCTCATTCGGTTGGGGGCCGCCTGAGTGATGGTAAAGGACCATACACCGCGCTTTGCAGGGCCCGCGCGGCGTCGCACTGGGCGATCGGCGCCGGAGAAGGCCGCGGCGCGGTTCGCATCAGCGGTAAATTGATCAGGCGACCAGCTCCAGTTGCGAAGCTGCGCTTCCGGCGACTTTGCAGCCTCGGTCCAGCCCAGATCGGCGAGGACGCGGTCAAGATCGCGGGATCCCATGTCGGTGTTGTCGATGGCGTGGGCCTCGCTGACATCCCGCGCCCGCACGGCGACATTATGGGTTCGAATCGCAATCTGGCGCTCAATCCTTGCCATTCGCGCGTCAGCCTCCTCGCGCAAACCGACGGCCCCGTGTAGCGCAGCGAATATCACGCCGAGACTGATGGCAAACGCCACGGCGCAATAGATGATCGCCTGCCGGCGTTCCGCCGCAATTGTGACCGGACGGACCAGTGCGCTGAGTTGCGAGATCACGTCGGGCCGTCCCGACGTTGGACCAGTCACTTTCGGGGAGGGTTCGCTCTTCGGGGCCGGCCCTGACGCGGGTCCCAGAGTGATCGGTTCGAGTCGCAAAGCATAATGAGCCGTGCGCTTCGGGGCGGCGGCTTGCGGCAGAACCTTGGGGCGAGCCTCATCTTTGATCTGGGGTTGTACGGACGACTTTCGATGGGTCGAAGGGTCCGCGATCTTCGATCGCGTCCGGGGTTTGCGCGCCGGGCGCGGCGCGTCGAATGGCTTCACGTCGTCGATGACGTTGATCGAGAAGGGCTGCGCTCGCGCTGTGCTCACGTCCGCACCTCTCGCGTGCGCTCGGCGCCAGTCATCGCGCTGTGTCGCATTGGCGCCTGAGGGGAAAACTTGGGTCCCAGAAAGACCAGACTTTGATGGTGTGAAGTGGCGGCGGACATGGAGATCTAGAACATCCTGAGCAGCATGGACCGGCGGTTAGGCCCACCCTGCAAACTCAAGGCCAATCCGGCTCTTTCGCGCTTATTGTGTTTGAGCACTGCAGGCGCGCTGAAATGGAACATATTGCGAACTCGGAACAAAGAGCGTACAAAGTCGTTGCGAGTCTCGTCGGCGGACTGTCGTCCGGAGTTTGAGAATCGTGGCAGAAGGACCGGGCGTTCCATGACACAGGCGGCTTTGAGACTCGTGACCAAAACGGATTCAGACAAGCAAAAGGCGCTCGAAGCAGCGCTTTCTCAGCTCGATCGCGCGTTCGGCAAAGGCGCAGTGATGAAACTGGGCGCCAAGGGCAAGGTGGTTGAGATCGAGTCGGTGCCCACCGGCTCGCTCGGACTGGATCTTGCGCTCGGCATAGGCGGTCTGCCGCGCGGCCGGGTGGTCGAGATCTACGGTCCGGAAAGCTCGGGCAAGACGACCCTCGCCCTTCACGTCGTTGCAGAAGTGCAAAAGAGTGGCGGTACGGCGGCGTTCGTTGACGCCGAACACGCTCTCGACCCGTCCTATGCGCAGCGATTGGGCGTCAATCTGGACGACCTTCTCGTTTCGCAGCCTGACAATGGCGAACAGGCGCTTGAGATCACGGACACTCTGGTGAGATCCAACGCCATCGACATCATTGTCGTCGATTCCGTCGCGGCGCTGACGCCGCGCGCAGAAATTGAAGGCGAAATGGGCGACAGCCTGCCCGGCCTTCAGGCGCGTTTGATGAGCCAGGCCCTGCGCAAGCTGACCGGTTCCATCTCCAAGTCCAAATGCATTGTCATCTTCATCAATCAGATCCGCATGAAGATCGGGGTCATGTACGGAAATCCCGAGACGACGACCGGCGGCAATGCGCTTAAGTTTTACGCATCTGTCCGCCTCGACATCCGTCGGACCGGCGCCATCAAGGTGCGCGACGAGGTCGTCGGCAACAACGTCAAGGTCAAGGTCGTCAAGAACAAGGTGGCGCCGCCGTTCCGTGAGGTCGAATTCGACATCATGTATGGCGAAGGAATATCAAAGCTCGGTGAAATCATCGACCTCGGCGTCAAGGCGGGCTTGGTGGAGAAGTCGGGCTCATGGTTCTCCTACAACAGCCAGCGGATCGGGCAGGGAAGGGAGAATGTTCGGGAGTTTCTGAAACAGAATCCGGACATCGCTAAAGATATCGAGGCGGCGGTTCGGAAGAATGCTGTGAAGATCGCCGACAAGCTTCTGACGGCTCCGGAGCCGGGCGCCGAGGGCGAGGAGGAGCCCGAATAGGGACTGACCGCGTCGGGTGACTTGAGCCGCGCTGAGCGCCTGTTTGTCGAACGAAGGTTTGCAAACGCGCGTTTTTCGATATGACGACGGCTCAAGTCCCTGTGGTAACCGGAGCGGCCATGCCGAGCCTCAAAGATATACGTACGACTTACCTCGATTATTTCGCGGGCCGCGGTCATACCGTTGCGCCTTCAGCGCCGCTTGTCCCTCAGAACGATCCCACGCTTCTGTTCGTGAACGCTGGAATGGTGCCGTTCAAGAACATCTTCACCGGAGCGGAAACGCGGCCCTATCCGCGCGCTGCGACGTCACAGAAGTGCGTTCGCGCTGGCGGCAAACATAACGATCTCGACAACGTGGGCTACACCGCAAGGCACCATACCTTCTTCGAGATGCTCGGAAACTTTTCCTTCGGCGACTACTTCAAGCCCGAAGCGATCGAGTACGCCTGGACGCTGGTCCATCAGGAATTCGGCTTGCCCAAGGAAAAGCTGCTCGTCACCGTCTACGCAGACGATGATGAAGCGTTTGGCCTCTGGAGGAAAATCGCCGGTCTGTCCGAGGACCGGATCATCCGAATCGGCACAACCGACAATTTCTGGTCGATGGGCGACACTGGCCCCTGCGGCCCCTGTTCGGAAATCTTCTACGATCACGGAGCGAATATCCCAGGGGGGCCACCCGGTTCGCCCGACGAGGACGGCGACCGGTTCATCGAGATCTGGAACCTCGTGTTCATGCAATACGAACAGATCACACCGGATGAGCGGGTCAGCCTGCCGAAGCCTTCGATCGATACGGGCATGGGCCTCGAGCGAATCGCCGCCGTTCCCCAGGGCGTACACAACAACTACGACGTTGATCTCTTTCGCGCCCTTATCGCCGCATCGTCCGCTCTGACGGGCGCGCCGGCGGACGGCGACGCCCTGCCGTCACACCGTGTCATCGCCGACCACCTCCGCGCGTCGGCGTTTCTCGTCGCCGACGGCGTTACGCCCTCGAATGAAGGGCGCGGCTATGTGCTGCGAAGGATCATG
>CAIUZX010000171.1 GCA_903903715.1 uncultured Caulobacterales bacterium | reverse complement strand
TATGTCCGCGCCGGCCTCGCCGCCGGCATGAGCGTCGACCGGTTCGCCCCTCGCCTCAGCTTCTTCTGGGCCATCGGCATGAACTACTTCATGGAGGTGGCCAAGCTTCGGGCGGCGCGACTGCTATGGGCGAAGCTCATGCGCCAGTTCGAACCGACCGACGCCAAGTCCCTCTCCCTTCGGACGCACAGCCAGACCTCGGGCTGGAGTCTCGCAGCGCAGGACGTCTATAACAATGTCGCCCGCACGGCGGTGGAGGCCATGGCCGCGGCCAGCGGTCAGACCCAGAGCCTGCACACGAACTCCCTCGACGAAGCCCTTGCTTTGCCGACGGATTTCTCCGCCCGCATCGCGCGGAACACCCAGCTCTTCCTGCAGACCGAGTCCGGCGTCACCCAGATGATCGACGCCTGGGGCGGAAGCTACTACGTCGAACGGCTGACCCACGATCTGGCCGCGCGGGCCCTCGCCCACATCGAGGAGGTCGAAGCGCTCGGCGGCATGGCGGCCGCGATCGAGGCCGGCGTGCCGAAGCTCAGGATCGAGGAAGCGGCGGCGCGCACCCAGGCGCGGATTGATTCCGGCCGCCAGAGCGTCATCGGCGTGAACCGCTATCGCCCCGAGATCGAGGAGCGCATCCCGGTCCTCAAGGTCGATAATTCCTCCGTCCGCGCCCAGCAACTTGAAAAGCTCAAGCAACTGAAGGCGGAGCGGGATCCGGACGCGGTGGCGAGGTCCCTGGCCGCCCTGACCGAAGGCGCCCGCGGCGACGCCAACCTCCTGGCTCTGGCCGTGGACGCCGCGCGCGCCCAGGCGACCGTTGGAGAGATCAGCCTCGCCCTCGAAGAGGTGTTCGGACGCCACCGGGCCCAGGTGAAGGTGATCGAAGGCGTCTACGGCGCAGAGGCTGGGAAGGACAGCAAGGTCGCGCAGGCGCGCGCCATGGTCGCCGCCTTCCGTCAGGCCGACGGCAAGGCCCCGCACATCTATCTGGCCAAGATGGGTCAGGACGGCCACGACCGGGGACAGAAGGTGATCGCGTCGGCGTTCGCAGACCTTGGCTTTCAGGTCGAAGTCGGCGAACTGTTCCAGACTCCGGAAGAAGCCGCTCAGTCCGCGATCGACAAGGAGGTGCACGTGGTGGGCGCATCGTCCCTCGCCGCAGGTCACCTGACCCTGACGCCGGAACTGAAGTCGGCGCTGGATAAGGCCGGGGCGTCGAACATGATGATCGTGGTTGGGGGAGTGATCCCGCCGGACGATGTGTCCGCGCTGATCAACGCCGGCGCCGCCGCTGTCTATCCGCCTGGGACGGTGATTGCGGAGGCCGCGATCGATCTCATCGCTCGCCTGAATGCGCGCCTAGGCTACGCCCAGACTGTGCGTCCGAACTGAGCCGAAACGTTTCTCAGCCCAGGAAGACGATCCGCCGCTTTTCCTGACCTGAAGTGATGCGGCCGATCAGGGCGTCGTAGTCCGGATTGGCCTTCGCCTCGGCGCGGGACATTTCGACATAGTAGGTTTCGTCGATCCCCTTGATCATCATCTCGGCGACCATGTGGTGCGCGCGAAAGGCGGAAGCGATCAGGTTGGTGGGCGCGCCGAGCAGCGGCCCGAACAGCATGTCCGGACTGCCAAGCGCGGTGCGCGCGCCTATCAAGGCGACGGCGGAGAGCAGCGTTGTGAATGGCAACCGCGCCCTGGCGCCTTCGATCACCATCATCGCGCCGGCAGCCAGACTGTAGATCTCCCCAGCGAATGGGATCAGTTCAAGGAAGCCGTCCAGTCCGAATTTGACCGGGCCCAGCCGGACAATGTTGTCCGAGATATTGCCGATCCGATCGATTGAAAGCCGGATGTTGTGGATATCCACCAACGACTTTGCAGCCATATTAGCCCCCGCCGTTATGCACGCTTACGCGTCAGGCCCACATGGCCTATCGTTAACGGCGTCGGAAGGCAATCGGATGACAGCTCAGGCCTTTGAGGTCGGGCGTTTCGCAGATGTGCGCGGCGCCGACGACGCAGCCGCGGCGGACTTGGGCGCCGCAGGCTTGGCCTTGGGAGCGGGCTTTGTGGCGATCGTCGTGGTCGGCGACGCCTTGGGCGCAACCTTAGCAGGGGCCGCTGTCGTGATCGAAGGCTCGGGCGCCGCTTGAGGATCGACTGACACGGTCGGGACTTCAATGACCGCCGTCACCTCTATCGGCGGCGACAGAGATGCGACGGGCGTCGTCGCTGGTGTTACGGCTACGAACGGCGAGGTCCAGCGCGAGAGCCACCACATCGCCATGCTGCTTGAGGCGGCGACGAAATAGGCGGGCCACAAGGGCGACATCGCGCCGAGCGACAGATGAACGGCGCGTTCGGCATCGAATCTGGTGACGGGAGCGGTCATGTTCGCCTCTCAGATGATGAGTTGAATTTGTGCGTCGCAGCATAACATGGCGAAATTTGGTTTGCACTGCGAAACGGAGTGGCCGAATTCTAATGAAAGTCCCGTGACTTCGGGAGGATGCGCACTTGCCTTGGATGGCCAAGCCTGGGCGGCGGCGGCGCATGCGCCACCTCGTCCGCGCGGCTGAGAGGCGGGTCGAGCCCTTCATCCTCGGGCGCAAACAAGGTCAAGAGGTCCGCGCTGAAGTCATGGATGTGGTGGCAGAGGAGGTGTGTGACCCCTTCCGGCGCGCGCTGCACCCGCCCCTCAGCCAGGATCAGCCGGGCGGACATGATCTCCTTGCGGAAGCTGGCGAGCACCTTGGGCAGCACGACCAGATTGGCGACGCCGGTCTCATCCTCGAGCGTGATGAAACAGACCTTCCCACCCCCGGGTCGCTGTCGCACGAGGACAACACCTGCCACAGCGAACCGGGCGCGATCCTTTTGATCCTTAAGAACGAAGCAAGGTCGTGCGCCGCGCCGTTCGAAGATCGGCCGCAGAAAGCGCATGGGATGGGCACGTAGGGAAAGGTGATGGGTCTGATAGTCCGCCACGACCTCCTCGGACGGGGCCATAAGCGGCAGATACATTGTGGGCTCATCAGATGGCGCGTCTGCAAACAAGGGCGAAGCGCCCTTCGGCTCCAGCCCCTTGATCCGCCACAAGGCGTCGCGCCGGGAGAGCCCGAACGCCCGCAGCGCATCCGCCTCGGCGAGGCGCAACATCTGGGCGGAGGTCAGACCGCCGAGCCGGACAAAGCGGTCGAAGTCGCCGAACCGCCCGCCGGCCCGCCCCCTCGCCTCGACCATCCTCTGCAGGACCTCCTGCGAACAGCCGTCGATCTGGCGAAAGCCCAGCCGCACCGCGGCGCCTATGTCGCCTTCCTCCCCTGTATCGCCCGGCTCAAGGGTGCAGTCCCAGTCGCTGGTCTCCACATCGATGGGACGCACCTCGACCCCATGCTCCCGCGCGTCGCGGACGAGTTGAGCCGGCGCGTAGAAGCCCATGGGCTGGGAATTCAGCAGCGCACAGCAAAAGGCGGCGGGG
>CAIUZX010000170.1 GCA_903903715.1 uncultured Caulobacterales bacterium | reverse complement strand
GTCCGGATCGGCCACCGGGCGCATCCCTCGCCCGCCCCCGCCCGCCGACGCCTTCACCAGCACCCCCGCCGCGCCCTGCTCCGTCACGAACCGGCGTGCGGCGGAGAGGTCCGCCGTGTCGATAAAACTCGGCAGACAGGAGACCCCGGCTGTGCGCGCGAGCCCGATGGCCCGGACTTTGTCGCCGAACAGCTCCAGCGTCAGAGGCGACGGCCCGATGAAGACGAGGCCGGCGTCGCGACACGCGCGAGCAAACGCCGCCTGCTCGCTCAGAAAGCCGTAACCTGGATGCACCGCCTCGGCGCCGAGGGATCTGGCTGCGGCGATGATCGCATCGATGTCGAGATAGGCGCGCACCCCGCGGCCCGGCAGGACGGCGGCTTCATCGCAGAAACGCGCGTGCAGACTGTCCGCGTCATCGCTCGCATGGACGCCCAGGGACACGCGACCGAGGTCGGACAGCGTCCGCGCGATCCGGACGGCGATCTCGCCGCGATTAGCGATCAGCACGCGTTGAAAAGTCATGGATAAGAAGCGCCTTGAACCGGATGACGGGAAAGGGCTCAAGGCTCGCGCGCCAGACGCCGTTCGTCGAGTCCCGATTTTATCGGTCAGGGCGGCGAAAGGGGGTGACCGTCCCGCAGGGCGCGCAGGCGGTCGGACGCCCGGGCGCGCCAGTGGCCATAGCTTCGGCCGGTATAGCTGCGCAGAAGTTCCGAATAGAGCGACGTCGCCCGCGCGGCGCAGCCCGTCATTTCGAACGCTTCGGCGGCGCGGAGATAACCGTCGAGGGCGAAGGCGTCGAGCTCCTCGACCACGTCCATCGCCGCCTCCCGGTCCGAGACCTTCGGCGTTGAGGAGGCTAAGCCGACATAACGCGAGGCGTCCCGCTCCACCTGCTGCAGATCAGCCAGGGCCTCGGTCAAAGCAGGCGCAGAGCAGTCGCCGCGTCTCTGGGCAATCCGCGCGCCGGCGGCCGAATCGATCGCGCTGAAGCGGCGCTCCGCCGCCGAAACGACGCTGCGGGCCTGTGCCTCCATGCTCTGCGTGGAGAATGACCCCATTTCCCCGAGACTGTCTGCGTCCGGTGGATCAAACTGCGCCGCACAGACATGCGTCGCGAGCGCCAGAACCGGCGCCGCTCCCCACAGCCAAAGACGGCGGACTAGCGTCATCAGGGCGGACCGTCCTGCGGCGCCGGGGCCTGCCCACCCCCGCCGACCGTGATCGCCGGGCTGGAGCGCCGGAAGTACGAACGGATCGAAACGCCGTCGCCCGTGTTCACGAGACCGGCGCGATCAGACGCATAGGGCGAGATGTAGCCCCGCGTGGAGCGCAGGCGCATGCGCCCCTGGGATGGCAGGTTGTCAGGCGACGTATAGAGACCGCGATGGGTGATGTGGGCGCCGGCGCGCACCTCGTGCGTGACCTTTGGGGCCGCCAGAGCCGGTCCCGCAACAGCCATCACCAGGAGCCATATCGCGCCGTACCGTCGTCTCAAAAGCACCGCCGTCCATCCTCGGTTGTCGAACTTCAACCTGTTAAAGCCGACGAGACCCTATAATCCGTCGCAGATGAATATCAGATGAGCGCGGGGCGACGATGGAACCACGGGTTCGCCTGTTCCAGTTGCGCCGCGAGGGACAACAGGAGGCCCTCTTCCCCCAGCCGCGCGGCGAACATAACGCCGATCGGCAGCCCGTCGCTGGACCAGTGCAGCGGCACGCTCATCGCCGGCTGCCCCGTCTGATTGTAGACGGATGCAAACGGCGACACCTGCGAGAAGACCTCGGCGTTGGTCCTCGGGTCCACATCCAGCGACACGACACCCAGCTCCACCGGCGGCAGGCCAAGGGTTGGAGAGAGGATGAGATCATAGTCCTCGAAGAACGCCCCCATCACGTTTGCTGCGGTCATGCGCGCGTTGTCGGCGGTGATCAGATCGAGGGCCAGCGCCTTCGCCCCGTTCTTCGACATGAGGCGGGTGACGAGCTCGAGCTCGTCTTCGCCCAGGGGCCGGCCGAGTTGCGCCTCCCGCGCGCCGACGGTCGCGGCGGTATGGGCGCTGAGCGTCACGATCAGGGCGCGCTGCAGGGCCTCGAAATCGATGTCGGGCCGCGCCTCCTCCACCTCATGGCCAAGATCCCGGCAGAGCTTCGCGGCGGCGAGGGTCGCGGCCTCGCACTCCGGATGCAAGGCGGCGTCCGCCCAGGTCCTGGTCTGCATGGCGATCTTCAGCTTCCGCGGCGGGCGGTCCAGAGCCGACAGGAACGTTCCGAGCGGCGGCGGCGCAACGTAGCGCGATCCCGACTCGGGGCCGTGACTCGCGTCCAGCAGAGCGGCGGAATCGCGCACCGACCTTGTGACGGCGTGGCTGACGCCAAGGCCGCTCCAGCCCTCCGTCCGCCCCATGCCCACTGGCGTGCGGCCGCGGGAGACCTTGAGACCGAACAGCCCGCAGGCGGAGGCCGGGATGCGGATCGAGCCGCCGCCATCCGTCGCGTGCGCCATCGGCACGACTCCCGCCGCCGTCAGCGCGGCTGCGCCGCCGGACGAGCCACCGGCGATGCGGTCCAGCGCCCAGGGGTTGCGGGTCTTGCCGAACAGCGCACTCTCCGTCGTGAAGGTCAGGCCAAATTCTGGCGTGGTGGAGGTGGCGATGAAGACGAGGCCCGCCGCGCGGTAGCGGCGCACGCTCTCGGAGTCCGTCGGGCACACATTGTCCTTGAACGCGACGCTGCCATTGGTCAGCCGCACCCCGGCGAGGCCCTGGTTGAGGTCCTTCATCACAAAGGGCGTTCCGGCGAAGGCCCCGGTCAGCGGCTCGCGCGCCGCGGCGCGGCCCTGGTCATAGAGCGCCGTCGCGACCGCATTGATCTTCGGGTTCACCGCCTCGGCCCGTGCTATGGCCGTCTCGACCAGCTCCTGCGGCGTGAAATCCCCGTTGCGGACACCGGCGGCGAGGGCCGTGGCGTCGTGGCGGACATAGTCGTCAAACGCGATTGGGCGGGCGGACATGCAGCGTCTCCGGGCAAACCTTGGTCGATGCGGCACTTTCACACCGTTGGAACCGCCACGCCAGGGGTGGGAGGCGCTCAATTTCCCTTGCCAGCCGATGCGATCTCGCGAACTTTGCGCCGCCTTGAAGACCGCGAAGGACGACACCCCATGGGACCCGAGATCGAAGCCGATTACGTCATTGTGGGCGCGGGCAGCGCGGGCTGCGTCCTCGCGAACCGGCTGAGCGCGGACGGGCGCTTCAAGGTCGTGCTGCTGGAGGCTGGCGGCGACGACCGACCGACCCGCAATCCCGGACAGTTCCTGTCCAACCTGATGATCCACATGCCGGTCGGCTATTCGCAGACCCTGAAGGACCCGAAGGTCAACTGGCTCTATGCGACGGAGCCGGATGAGACTTCCGGCGGCCGCAGCCACGTCTGGCCTCGGGGCAAGGTGCTGGGCGGATCGTCGTCGATCAACGGCCTCCTCTATGTCCGCGGCCAGCAGGCCGACTACGACCACTGGCGCCAGCTGGGCTGCGAGGGGTGGTCCTGGGAGAGCGTGAAGCCCTATTTCCTGCGGGCGGAGCATCAGGAGCGCGGCGCGGACAAGGATCACGGGACCGGCGG
>CAIUZX010000169.1 GCA_903903715.1 uncultured Caulobacterales bacterium | reverse complement strand
CGTGGAGGCGACCGAAGGTCCGGTTCTGGTGCTCGCAGGGGCGGGCACGGGCAAGACCCGGGTGCTGACCACACGCCTTGCGCATCTTCTGGCCACCGGTCGGGCGAAGCCGTGGGAGATCCTCGCCGTCACCTTTACAAATAAGGCCGCCAAGGAGATGCGGGAGCGGATCACAGCGCAGATCGGCCCCTCGTCCGAAGGGCTGCGCTGGCTCGGCACCTTTCACTCGGTCGCGGCCCAGATCCTGCGGCGCCATGCAGAACTTGTGGGGCTGAAGTCGAGCTTCACCATCCTCGACGACGACGACCAGCAACGCCTGCTCAAACAGCTCATCGAGGCGGAGAATATCGACGCCAAGCGCTGGACGCCCAAGCTGATGGCCGCTCTGATCGACCAATGGAAGAACAAGGGCTTCACGCCGGAGAAGGTCAGCGCCGCCGATGGCGAGGTGTTCGCGAGCGGGCGCGGCAAGGACATCTACGCCCTCTATCAGGACCGCCTGCGGACCCTGAACGCCTGCGACTTCGGCGATCTTCTCCTGCACAACCTGACCCTGTTTTCGCAGCATCCGGACGTGCTGGCCGACTATCACAACAGGTTTCGCTACATCCTGGTCGACGAGTATCAGGACACCAATACGGCCCAGTATCTGTGGTTGCGGCTGCTGGGTCAGGCGCGCAAGAACGTCTGCTGCGTCGGCGACGACGACCAGTCGATCTATGGCTGGCGAGGGGCGGAGATCGACAACATCCTGCGCTTCGAGCGGGATTTTCCGGGCGCCAAGGTCGTGCGGCTGGAGCGCAACTACCGCTCGACCAAGCACATCCTCGCCGCCGCCTCCGGCCTGATCGCCGAGAACCGCGCAAGGCTCGGCAAGACCCTGTGGACCGAGGCCGACGGCGGCCAGAAGGTGCGCGTGCGCGGCGTCTGGGACGGAGAGGCCGAGGCCCGCCTGATCGCCGACGACATCGAAAACTGGCGCCGGGACGGACGGCGGTATCGCGACGCCGCCGTGCTGGTCCGCGCCTCCTTCCAGATGCGCGCCTTCGAAGAGCGCTTCGTCATGCTGCAGATCCCCTATTCGGTGGTGGGCGGCCCGCGCTTCTTCGAGCGCGCCGAAGTGCGCGACGTGCACGCTTACCTTCGCCTCGTGCAGAGCCCGGACGACGACCTCGCCTTCGAGCGCATCGTCAATACGCCCAAGCGCGGCATCGGCGACGCCTCGGTGGCCAAGCTGCTCGGCCTTGCACGGGGACAGGGCCTGTCGGCCATCGCCGCGGCGCGGGAGCTTGTCTTGACCGACGAGCTGCCCGCCCGCACGCGCACGGCGCTTTCGGGCTTCATCCGCGACCTCGACCGCTGGCGGGGCGTGGCCCGCGAGATCCGCCACAGCGAGGTCGCCGAAACCATCCTCGAGGAGAGCGGCTACACGGATGCATTGCGCGCCGATCGCGGCCCGCAGAGCCAGGGCCGCCTCGATAACCTGAAGGAACTCATCCAGGCGATGAACGCCTTCGACACGCTGGAGAGCTATCTCGAGCACGTGTCGCTGGTGATGGATCTCGACCGCTCGACCACCGACGACACGGTGCAGATCATGACCCTCCACTCCGCCAAGGGGCTGGAGTTCCCGCTGGTCTTCCTACCGGGCTGGGAGGACGGGATGTTCCCCTCGCAGCGCTCCATGGACGAGAAAGGAGAGAAGGGCCTCGAGGAAGAGCGCCGCCTCGCCTATGTCGGCCTGACCCGCGCGCGGGAAGAGGCGCGCATCTCCTTCGTCGCCAACCGCCAGATCTATGGTCGCTGGACGACGCAGCTGCCGTCGCGCTTCGTCGACGAACTGCCCCCCGCCCATGTCGAGGCGAAAAGCGAAACCGGCTATTACGGCGGCGGCCCCGGCATGTCCGAGACGCCGTCCCGCTGGGACGCAGGACAGGCCTTCGGCGGCTCGACCTACACCTCGCCGGGGTGGAAGCGCGCGCAGGACCGGTCCATCAACGCTGTTCCGGAAAAAGGGCGCGGCTCGCTCTATTCGAGAGCGCCCGTCATCGAAGGCGAGGGGCGACTGATCGCCTCGGCCGATCCCGCAGCGGGGTCTGGGCTCTACGCCGTCGGCGACCGGGTGTTCCATCAGAAGTTCGGCTATGGCCACGTCGTACTGGTGGAGGGCGCCAAGCTCACCGTCACCTTCAAAACTTCCGGCGAGAAGCGCGTGCTGGACAGCTTCGTCGAGAAGGCCTGAAGAGGCAATTTGTCGCCGAGCCCCTTGTGATTTCCTTAGCAAGCGCCACCTGACGCCAAATGGGCTGAAGGCCCCACGGCGATGAATGATCGGGAAGCGTTGAAGATGGACGGACACCACGACCTCGAAGAAGACGGCAATGTGTCCGGTCAGATTCCCCCCCGCACAGGCCGTGGCGACCTGAGCGCCCGCCCAAGCCAGGATGAAGCCGAAGAGGCGGTGCGCACCCTGATCCGCTGGGCGGGCGACGATGTGACCCGCGAAGGTCTGCTCGACACCCCCGCCCGCGTGGCGCGCTCCTACATCGAGCTGTTCGCGGGCTATGAGACCGACCCCCGCGGCTATCTCGAGCGCACCTTCGAGGAGGTCGGCGGCTATGATCAGCTGATCGTCCTGCGCGACATCCGCTTCGTCAGTTTCTGCGAGCACCACATGCTGCCGGTGATCGGAAAGGCCCACGTCGGTTATCTGCCCAACGGCCGGGTGGTGGGCATCTCCAAGCTCGCCCGCGTGGTCAACGGCTTCGCGCGGCGCCTGCAGATCCAGGAAAAGCTGACCGCCGAGATCGCCAACGCGATCCAGGAAGTGCTGCAGCCCCACGGCGTCGGCGTGGTCGTCGAGGCCGAACACAGCTGCATGACCCTGCGCGGCGTCAACACCGTCGGCTCGTCACTCACCACCTCGGCCATGCTGGGCGCCGTCCGCGACGACATGCGCACCCGCATGGAGTTCATGCGCCTGAGTGGAAAGTAGGGGTTCGCAGGGCGCTTTCGTCAGGGCTTGGGCTGGGACGGCGGTGGCGGCAAATCCGCCTCCTCCGTGAACAGGCCCTGGGGCGGGGCGAGGAAACACGGACCGAGACGCAGCGCATGCGGCGGCCCGGACGCTTTTTTCGCGGCGCCTCCGCCGAAGGACAGCGCGCATCCGAGCACCGGTTGATGGGCGCCTTTGGGCGCGAGCCAGCGCTCACCCGACTGGGTTTGCGAGCTCGCCGTCGCGACGGGCGTCGGGGCGGAATGGCTGGCGTAAGCCTCGACCACCTGATCGTAGTATTTCCGCTTATACTCGGGCACGGCGTCGATGTGCGGCGCAGTCCGGGCGGCCTCGGCGACCTGTTTTGCGCAGGCCGCGCGTTGCTCGGCGGTGGAAGTCCCTCGTCCGATCTGCAGACAGGACGATGCGCTCCGCAACAGACCGCGCAAAGCTTCCGGATCGTCCCCCGCCTGAGCCTGCGACGCCTGGGCCGATGATGGCGGAGCGGCGACCGTCACAGGTGAAGGGTCGGAAACGGCGCGTTTGAAAGACGAGGGCCAATCCTGCGAAGACCGCGCGACCCTCGCACGCGCGACCGGCGTCCGCGGCAGTCTCGCGAGCACGACGGAGATCGAGGGCGCGTCATCTTCCGCGGTTGGTAGTGCCGTCGGCGCCCTGAACAACAAAGACGACAAAAGCGCAGCGTTGACCAGCACGCCAAGCGCCAGCGCGAACGACCGTGTTCGGGCGTTTCTGGAAGTCACACGCGCCAATGGAACGCTCGCCCGAGAACAAGACCGCTCCCCCAAAACAAGGAATCACAGAGGATTGCGTTTTTGGTGGGGCGAACCCAACCCCGCCGTGTGCGCCTTACAGCGTCACCTTTGTGACCTGACCCGGCGTCGGGCGGCGGTCGTCGCGACCGGCGAACTGGATGCGAAGATAGCTGGTCCTCGCCGCGCGGAT
>CAIUZX010000168.1 GCA_903903715.1 uncultured Caulobacterales bacterium | reverse complement strand
GTCTCGAATTCGAGCTACAAACAGCCTAGTGGTCCGATTCCGACATTTGCATCCCAGATGTACCTCCCGCCAAGCAAATGTCGGAAGCATAAGGACCACTAGAAAATCTATTGATTCTAGTGGATTTTTCGAATTTGACATTCGAAACGCCGCCAAGTGTCAACTGGAACTCGAATGTCAAATTCAATCCACTAGCTCGAAATGGCGGACGCGTCGCGTTCGCCTGTCCTGATCCGCATGGCGGAATCAAGATCTGTCACAAAGACCTTGCCATCGCCGATTTTTCCGGTGTTCGCGGACTGGGCGATCGCATCGACCACCTTGCTCACGATGTCTAGCGGAACCGCTATCTCAAGCTTGACCTTCGGTAGCAACTTCACAGCGTATTCAGCACCACGGTAGACCTCGGTCTTACCCCGCTGACGGCCATAGCCGCGCACCTCTGTCACCGTAACGCCGGACGCGCCAGCTTCAGTCACCGCATCCAGAACGGCGTCGAGACGGCTGGGTTTGATGATCGCGATAATCAGTTTCATCGAATTATAAGATCCCCTCGTGCACGGACGAAAGACCCGCCGTGGTTAGCTATGGCGAAGATCGTTCGCCTTTCCAAGACCCAGCTTGCGTATAGCCGAAAGGGCGCCCGCCGGCCTCAGCGCGGCGCGAGCGACAGGGGCGCGGACTCGCCCGGGCCTCACGGCGAAGGTCTGTTTGATAGCCTCCAGAAGGATCAAGCCGGAAAACGGGGGGGCGACCGCCGCCGCCGCCGGTTCGATCAATTCGGCGTAGGGCGCAAGGACCGGCCACGGAGGAGCATAAAGCGCCCGCGACCAGGCGCACGGCTCAAGCTCTGCGTCGCGGACGATGGTCTCAAGTTGGGCGCGAGTAAATGGCCGTCCATGACCAAAGGGCGTGTTCTCCGCACCCGCCCAGAGTCCATTTCGATTAGCGACGGCGATGATGGCCCGGCCCGACGGAGCGAGCACCCGATGGGCTTCAGACAGCAATGCCACAGGATCAGTGCTTTCCTCCAGTCCATGAACGATCAGGATGCGGTCAAACATCGCGCTTGGGAGGGGAAGGGCGTTTTCATCCGCCAGACAAACCAGATTCGGCGCGCCGATCGGCCAGGTTTCCGCGCCTTGCGTCGCGGGCATCGCCGCGACGACCCGCCGTGCATTTTCGCGAAAGGGCTCGAGAAAGGGCGTTGCGTAACCAATGCCGAGAACATCGAGTTCGCGGACATCGCCCCAGGCATTGATGAGCTGGCGGATCACCATGGTCCGAACAGCACGACCCATTGGCGCCGCATAAAAGGACCGGAGCTCTGTAACGCTTCGACGCATGGCTTCGCGAAATTCCCAGGATCGGTGATAAGGGTCGTCTTACATTCTAAATCAATGGAGGTCCGTCTTGGCGCTCGAGGTTCGCTTGTTTCCCTGTTTGAGCGACAATTATGCGATTCTCGTCCGGGATCAGCTGACCGGCGAGGCGGCCACCATCGACACGCCCGACGCGAGCGCCATACTTGAAGCCGCTGAACGCTTGGGATGGCGCCTGACGCGGGTGTTCAACACACACTGGCACCCCGACCATGCAGGTGGCAATGCGGCCGTGCAGAGCGCCACAGGAGCGATCATCTATGGTCCCTCGGAAGTCTCACGTATCGCGCCGCTGGACTACGCGGTGACAGAGGGCGAAGTCCTCGAGCTTGGAGCGTCGAGACTGACAGTTCTGGAAACGCCCGGCCACACCAACGGCCATGTGTGTTTTTACAGCCCGGAAGATCACATCGCCTTCGTCGGCGACACCATGTTTGCGCTGGGATGCGGCCGCCTGTTCGAGGGCACGGCGCAGACGATGTGGTCCAGCCTTTCCAAGCTCGCGGCGCTGCCCGACGAAACCTTGGTCTACTGTGCGCACGAGTACACCGCATCAAACGCGCGATTTGCCCTGAGCCTCGATCAGGATGCGGTCGTAGCGGCGAGGTGTCAGGAGATTTTCGACCGACGTGCGACGGGCAAGCCCACTGTGCCGACGACGATCGGTCTGGAAAAAGCGACGAACCCTTTCCTACGGGCCAGCGTGTTGGCGTCTTCGCTTGGTTCGTTCAGCTCCCCTGACGAAGCGTTCGCCCTCGTTCGAGGCGCTAAGGACGCCTTCAAGGGCTGAAGCGCCGCTTTACCGCGCGGGGGCGAGCAGCGGCGCGACCTCGGGCATAGTCTCAATGGACGCGGCGTAGGTCGGCGGGCGTCTTCCCTGGATCAGAGATTCGAACGCGGCGCCGAGCGCCAGAAGTTTGGCCTCGCTCCACGCCGGCCCGACAAACGAAATGCCAACCGGCAGACCATGAATCAGTCCCATCGGAACCGTCAGGTGCGGATATCCGGCGACGGCGGCGATCTCGCCGATTCTCCCGCTCGCATGAGAACCATGCAACAGGTCGCTGAAGGCTGCGGGACCGTAAGTGGGTCCGATCAAGGCGTCCACATGGTGCTTTGCGATCAGCATGTCGATTCCGTTTGGTCCCGACGCTAACAACGAGTCTCGACGTGCTTTCAGATAAACAGGATCGGACAGGCCTTTGGTCGTCGCGGCGAACTCGAAGGCGTCTTGACCGAACACTGCGAGCTCCCGAGGCGTCTTCTTGTTGAAGGTGATCACGTCGGACAACGATCGCGTCCGAACCGGCGACGGGGTCGAGGCGAGATAGGCGTCGAGATCGACCTTCAGCTCGGTGAACAACACCACGCCTTCGTCAACACCGATGGTCGCGGGCGGCTGATAGTCGCGGATCTCAACAAGTTCTGCCCCAGCTTCGGAAAGGCGCTTGAGCGTGTTTTCAAACAGGACGTCGTCTTCCGGATTCAGCCCGGCGGCGTAACGCAGAACGCCAAGTCGCTTGCCTTTCAAGCTCGCGCCCTTGAGGGCTGCGAGATAATCGGTCCGCCGCGCGTCCGCACCCGCCGTCGCGGTATCTCCGGGATCGCTGCCCGCCATTGCGGTCAGCATGATCGCCGCGTCAGAAACAGTGCGGGTCATCGGCCCCGGGGTATCCTGACTGTGGGAAATCGGCACGACTCGATTGCGGGACACAAGACCGACCGTGGGCTTCAGGCCCACCAGTCCGCCCATCGAGGCGGGACACGTGATCGAGCCGTCCGTTTCCGTGCCCACTCCACCGGCGGCGAAACTCGCAGCGATGGCGGCTCCGGTCCCTGAAGACGAACCACAGGCGTTTCGATTCAGGGCGTAGGGGTTTTTGACCAGCCCACCGACCGCCGACCAGCCGCTGATCGACCGGTTGGATCGGATGTTCGCCCATTCAGACAGGTTGGTCTTGCCCAGCACGACCGCCCCCTGGGCCTTCAAACGCGCCACGACCGGCGCATCGCGAGCTGCGACATTGTCCTTCAGGGCCAAGGAACCGGCCGTCGTCGCCAAGCCGTCGCCCGTCTCGATATTGTCCTTGATCAGTATGGGCAATCCGGACATCGGTCCGACGGCCTTCCCGGCGGCCCTGGCCGCGTCAGCCGCTCGCGCATCCTCCAGCGCATGTGGATTGATCGCAATAACGCTGTGCAAAGACGGGCCCTCGCGATCCATGGCGGCGATGCGGGCGAGATACGCCTGAACCAGCTCCACCGAGGTTGTCTTGCCGCTGGCCAGATCGTCCCGAAGCTGGGAGAGGCTTTTTTCTTCGACAGGAGAAGCGGCGGCCATCAACAGGGCGACCATTGCGGCGGCGATCATGACGTTTGGGTCTCCTCCCTGATGAAGCTTCGGACTGGCGACTTAGAGCGCCGCCTCGACCAATGCGTGGTATTCATCCGCCGTCGGTTTGCGAACTGCTGTGAAATGCGCAAGATCGGTCAGCGCATACTTCACGATGTCAGGGATCATGTCCGTCGTCACGCCCAGGGCGGCAAGTCCAGACGGCAGGCCCAGTCGCTCGTTCAGAGCCCGGACCGTATCGGCGAGATCAGCTGAAGACGTGACCCCTAAACACCGCTTCAATCGCGTGTATTTCTCTGGGGCGGACCCTTCGGAGAAACGCAGAACGGGGGCGAGATAGAGAGCGTTCAGCGTTCCATGGTGAAGACTGAGGCCTGGTATCCGGCCGCTCGCATGCGACAGAGCGTGTACGGCGCCCAGCCCCTTTGCGAAGGCCAGCGCGCCCTCGAGCGAGGCCATCATCATGTGCCAGCGCGCATCGCGATCACCCCCGTCAGCGACGGCGCGGGCCAGCCAGCCTTCAGCGACCGCCCGCTCAACGCCGTCATACCCGATCGCTTCGAGGGGCGGGTTCACGCCAGGCGCCAGAACGGCCTCGATACAATGGGTGACCGCGTCCATGCCTGTCGCCGCCGTCAGCAGACCCGGCAGCCCTACCGTGAGATCCGGGTCGCAAAGGGCTACAGGTGGGATCAGGTGCGGAGAGATGATCGTTTCCTTACGGCCGGAGGTCAAAATCACGACTGCGCCGACGGAGACCTCTGATCCAGTGCCGGACGTGGTCGGGACGGCGACGATCGGCGCCACCTTGCCGATCAGCTTCATGCCGCGAACACTCGCTCCGAAACGTTCCAATGGACCCTCGTGCGTCGCGAGCAACGCCACGGCTTTGGCGAGATCCATCGGAGATCCGCCGCCAAGGGCGACGAGGCCATCGCACTCTGCGTCCTTGTAGACCTGCAGCGCGGCCAGCACGCTCGCCTCGTCAGGATTTGACGGCGTTTCATCATAGGTGGCGACGATCGGTCGGCCAGCCGCAGCAGCCTTGATCTTTTCGTCCAGCCCTGCACGGACGAGACCCTTGTCGGTCACGAGCATCGGACGCGAAACCCCAAGCCTCTCCAGAACGCTGGCCAGTTGCTGAATGACGCCGAAGTCGAATTGCGCGGTGTTCACAATGGAAATAACAGCCATGATCGCGACGTCCTGAGTGTTGGGTTCGGTTGGCTCTTCCATCCAACGTCCGGACCGGAAAGGAAAGGGCGCCGCGCACGTCAAGTGCGTTGGCGCGATGGGAAGTGGTGGCGGCGCAGCCGAACGGGCGATAAAAGCACTTGGATCAACTCAGAGGCTCCGCCCCATGTCCATATCCCGCCTGTTCGCCGTCGCGTTCCTCGCTCTGACCGTCGCCGCTTGTCAGGGAAAGGCCGCGAAGGCCGAATCCGGCGCGCAGCCGAAAGCTGAAGTCTTCCTGGCCAAAACCGCCAAAGAGCCGGGGGTTAAGATCCTTGCCTCGGGCCTTCAGTACAAAATCCTGTCGAGCGGCCCGGCGGAAGGAACGCACCCAGGACCGATGGATGAGGTCAAGGTTGATTATGTTGGGTCCTTGCCCAGTGGTCAGGTGTTCGATTCCTCCGTTGAGCGGGGTCAACCCGCCGTCATGGGTCTTGCAGACCTTGTACCGGCCTGGCAGCAAGCCTTGCCCCTGATGCGTCCCGGTGACGAGTGGGTGCTCTATGTTCCGCCGAAGCTGGGCTACGGCGAGACGGGCGCAGGCGGCGTCATCCCGCCCAATACCGCACTTGTGTTCAAGATAAAGCTGATCGGCGTCCTGTCTTCAGGCTCCGGCAAGGGTTAATGGTGCCCCAACGACTTCCCGAGACGGGCAAGGCGGGTTAGACGGACTTATGTGGTCTGTATTCGCCAATCCGGCCAGGTTCATGGCCCTCTCGCGGCGTTTGGCGCCGGGGTTGGGTTTGGTAGCGGCCGTTTGCCTGATCCTCGGCGTTTGGCTCGCGGCCCACGTTCCCAACGACTACCAGCAAAATCAGACGGTCAAGATCATGTTCGTCCACGTGCCGGCGGCGTGGATGGGATTGTTCGCTTACGCATGCCT
>CAIUZX010000167.1 GCA_903903715.1 uncultured Caulobacterales bacterium | reverse complement strand
CGGATGATGCTGGCGGAAGCGGGGACCGGGGTCGGCAAGACCCTCGGCTATCTCGCGCCGGCGTCGTTGTGGGCGCAGGCGAACGGGCCGTCGGTGTGGATCTCCACCTATACCCGCGCCCTGCAGCGCCAGATCGCGCGGGAGACCGCCGCCGTCTATCCCGACCCGGACGTCCGCGCCCGCAAGGCCGTGGTGCGAAAGGGGCGGGAGAACTACCTATGCCTCCTCAACTTCGAGGACGCGGCCAAGGCGGCGCAGCTCGGCGACGGGGATCTTGTCGGCGCAGGGCTGACCGCCCGCTGGATCTCCCGCACACGGGACGGGGACATGACCGGCGGAGACTATCCCGCCTGGCTGCCGGGGCTGGCGGCGGCCGGCTATGGCCGCTCCATCGCGCCGGGGGTGCTGGTGGACCGGCGGGGGGAGTGCGTGCACGCCGCCTGCCCGCATTATCGGGTGTGCTTTGTGGAGAAGGCGATCCGCGCGTCGCGCACGGCGGAGCTCGTCATCGCCAACCACGCCCTCGTCCTCACCCAGGCCGCCTTCGACGGCGCGCGAGCGGCGCGGGGGGCCAAGGCCGACGTCGAGACCACGCGCCTGCGCCGCATCGTCTTTGACGAGGGCCACCACCTGTTCGACGCCGCCGACGCGGCCTTCTCCGCTGTGTTCTCCGGGCAGGAGACCGCCGAGCTGCGCCGCTGGATCCGGGGGCCGGAGGGGCGCCGTCGCGGGCGGGGGCTGGAGGCGCGCCTCGCCGACCTCTGTTCCGATCACGACGGGGCGCAGGAGGCGCTGGATCAAGCGCTGAAGGCGGCCGCCCGCCTGCCCGGCGACGGTTGGTCGACCCGCATCTCCCCGCCCGTGGATCTCTATGACGAGCCCGCGCGCCCGACAGGCCCCATCGAGGGCTTCCTCGCCGCCGCCCTGTCCCAGCTTCGCGCCCGCGCCGAGACGGATACGGGGGCGGAGCTTGGCCTCGAATGCGCCGCGCGGCCCGCGACGGACTTGGTGCGGGAGGCGGCGCCGGAGGCCGCAGACGCGCTGGCGGATCTTGAACGTCCTCTGCTGGCCCTCTCGCGCGCGCTCGAAGACCTCCTCGACCAGTCGGCGTCGGAGCTCGCAGGCTCGGACCGGGCGCGGATCGAGGGGGCGCTGCGGGGTCTCGACCGGCGGGCGCGGATGCAGCTTCCCGCCTGGCGGGGGATGCTGGCGACCTTGCAGGACAACACCGACGATCCCCGCTTCGTCGACGGCCTGTCCGCCGTCATGTCGGAGGGGCGCATCGCCGACGTCGCCCTGACCCGCCACCATGTCGACCCGACGGAGCCACTGGCCGCCGCAGTCCTTCGTCCCGCTCACGGGGTGCTGGTGACGAGCGCCACCCTCTCCGACCCCGGTCACGAGGCGCCCTTTGCGCTCGCCGAACTGCGCACCGGCGCTGCGCGCCTCGACACGGCGCCGCACGTTTTGCGCATCGTCTCGCCCTTCGATTACCGTAATCAGGCGCGCTGCGTCGTGGTGACAGACGTGAAGAAGTCCGACGCCCGGCAGGTGGCGGCGGCGATGCGGGAGCTGTTCCTCGCAAGTCACGGCGGCGCGCTGGGCGTCTTCACGGCGATCCGGCGTCTGCGCGCCGTGCACGGCCTGATCGCGGGACCGCTGGCGGACAAGGGCCTCGCCCTCTACGCTCAGCATGTGGATGCGCTGGAGACGGGCGCCCTCGTCGACATCTTCCGGGCCGAGGAAGACTCCTGCCTCCTCGGCACCGACGCGGTGCGGGACGGGGTCGACGTGCCCGGCCGCGCCTTGCGGCTGATCGCCTTTGACCGCACGCCGTGGCCGCGCCCGGACCTCTTGCACAAGGCGCGGCGGGAGCGCTTCGGCGGGCGCAGCTATGACGACAGTCTGGCGCGCGGCCGCATCGCCCAGGCCTTCGGCCGCCTGATCCGCCGCGCCGACGACAAGGGCGTGTTCGTCATGCTCGACCCCGCCACCCCCTCCCGCCTCTTCACCAGCCTGCCCGAAGGCGTCGACGTGCAGCGCATGACCCTCGTCGAGGCGCTGGAGCTGGTGACGGGGTTTCTGGGGACGGGGTGAGGGACCCCAAGCTCAATCCGCCTGATCGTTGAGATCATCGAGCAGCGCATCAACACCCGTGACCTTCGTCGCCTCGCCCCGCTCGGCGGCATCGAGGGCGGCGCGGGTGGTCGCGTTCGGCGTTCGCACATAAAAGGGCAGCGCCTTCTCCGTCGCCACGCGCACCAGCATCAGCCGGATCGCGTCCGAGACGGTGAGGCCCATCTCAGCCAGCGCGGCGGTCGCTTCCCGCTTGAGATCCGCGTCGATCCGCGCGCGCACCATGTCCAACGACGCCATGTTCAAACCCTGTGAAAGTTCTCCGAATGCGCTGTAGCCACAATGTAGCTACAAATGGTCGAACGTCAAATGCCGGATGGACGCCCTTCCAGCGTCGAACAAAGACACTCTCGGCCCGGGATCGACAGCGTG
>CAIUZX010000166.1 GCA_903903715.1 uncultured Caulobacterales bacterium | reverse complement strand
GACCTTGCATTTGCGCCGCTCTACGGCATTGAAGGTATGGCGGAGCGCTGCGTTAAGATCGGCTCGGCGGGCAAGATCTTCGCCCTGACCGGCTGGAAGATCGGCTGGACCGTCGCGGCCGAGCCCCTCACCCGCGCCATCGCAAAGGCGCACCAGTTCCTAACCTTCACCATCGCCCCGCCCCTGCAGGCGGCGATTGCGGTCGGTCTCAATCTCGATGATGCGCCGCTTGTCGAGATGCAGGCGGGCTTTCGCCGCTCCCGGGATCGCCTGACCGCCGGGCTGATTGCAGAGGGATTCCAGGTCGCCCCGTCGCAGGGCACGTACTTTCTCAACATCGACCTGCCGGGCTCCGGCATCGAGATGTCCGACGCCGACTTCGCCAGGCGGGCGGTGACGCAGGCGGGTGTGGCGACGATCCCCGTGTCGGCCTTCTACGACGAGGACCCGGTCACCCGCAGCCTTCGCCTGTGCTACGCCAAACGTGACGAGACGCTCGACAAGGGTGTCGAGCGTCTCGCTAAGGCGCGCAAACTTGCGACCTAAATGGTCTCAAAGCCCCGTCGGCATGTCCTTGAAGGCCACGTCCTTGTCGACGCGGACATCACCGGGCAGGCCAAGGACGCGCTCGGCGATGATGTTCTTCAGGATCTCGTCCGTGCCGCCGGCGATCCGAAGACCCGCCGACCACATCACCGACTGCTGGAAGCCGGCTTCGAGGGGCGCGAGTTCCGGGTCCGAGATGATGCCGTACTGATCGAGCACTTCCATCGCCTCGGTCGACATGGCCTGCAGCTGGTTGGCCGAGACGATCTTGCCGATGGAGGCTTCCGGTCCGGGGGTCTGGCCACGGGACAGGGCCGTGATGGAGCGGAAGCGGGTCAGCTTCAACCCTTCAGCCTGGACGTACCAGTCGGCCAGCTTCTCGCGGAACGCCGCGTCTTCCAGCGCCGAGCTGTCCCCCGACGGGGTCGAGCGGGCCAGCGACAGAAGCTCCGGATAGTTCGGTCCCGTGGCGCCGCCCACGGCGAGGCGCTCGTTCATCAGGGTGACCAGCGCGACCTTCCAGCCGTCGCCGACCGGGCCGAGCCGCTGGCTGTCCGTCACCCGGACATTCTCGAAATAAACCTCGTTGAAGTTCGAGCCGCCGGACATCTGGTGGATCGGCTTCACCGTCACGCCCGGATCCTTCATGTCGATCCAGAACATGGTCAGGCCCTTGTGCTTGGGCACGTCCGGGTCGGTGCGCACCAGCACGATGCCGAAGTCGCAGTAGTGCGCGCCGGAGGTCCACACCTTCTGGCCATTGATCACCCAGTCATCGCCGTCCCGCACCGCCTTGGTGCGAAGGCCCGCGACGTCCGATCCGGCGGACGGCTCGGAGAACAGCTGGCACCAGATCTCCTCGCCGCGTACGGCGGGGCCGACGAAGCGCTCTTTCGTCGCATCGTCAGAGAAGGCCATCAGCGTCGGGATGCACATGCCAAGGCCGATGTCGAAGAACCCGCGGGGGGCGCCGACCTTGCCTTCTTCCTGGCTGAAGATGACCTGCTGGATCGGCGTGCCGCCGCGTCCGCCCAAAGCCTTTGGCCAGGTGATGCAGGCGTAGCGGGCCTCAGCCTTTTTCGCCTGCCAGGCCTTGGCGAGTTTCAGCAGTTCCGCTTCCGGCTTGCCGCTCAGATTGACCTTCGGCGCGTTGGCCTCGAGCCACGTCCGGGCTTCGGAGCGGAAGGCAGCTTCTTCGGTTGTGTCGTTGAAATCCATGATGGTTTCGCCCCTATGCTGCGTTGCGACGTTCAAGCTGGCTGACAAGTCGTTCTTTCCAAGAGCGAGATGCGCCGGCGACCAGGCCGAGCTGCTTGGCCCGGCGATAATAGAGATGGCAGTCCACGGCCCAGGTGAAGCCCATCCCGCCGTGGGTCTGGACGTTCTCCTTCGCGGCGAACCAGAAGGCTTCGGAGCCCGCGATGCGCGCAGCGGAAGCGGCGATGGGCAGCTCCGACGCCGAGGTGTTCAGCGCCCAGGCGCCGTAATAGGCGTTGGAGCGCGCGAGCTCGTTCTTCACATAGATGTCAGCGAGCTTGTGCTTGATCGCCTGATAACCGGCGATGGTGCGCCCAAAGGCGTAGCGGCCAAGCGCATACTCCTTGGCCATCTCCAGGCACTTGTCGGCGCCGCCGACCTGCTCGAAGGCGATCAGCACCGCCGCGCGGTCAAACACCGCCTCCATCAGGGCGATCCCCTCGCCCACCCCGCCCAGACGCTCTGCAGGCGCGCTCGCGAAGGTCAGCTTGGCCGCGCTGCGGCTGGGGTCGAGGGTTTTCAGGGTTTCGCGCGCGACGCCCGCCAGATCGACAATGAAGAGCGACGGCTTACCCCCCTCGCTCGCCAGCACCACCGCCTTGTGGGCGATGTCGCCGTCCGTCACGGGGATCTTCACGCCCGACAGCTTGCCGCCGTCCACGGTGCAAGACAGCCGGTCCGCCGTCACAGCGCCGGGGCCTTCGGAGGTCGCAAAGCAGCCGATCAGCTCTCCGGCGGCGATCTTGGGCAACAGGTCCGCCTTCTGGGCGTCGGAGCCCGCCAACATCAGGGCCTCGGCGAAGAAGTAGACGGTCGAGGCGAACGGGATCGGCGCAACCACGCGGCCGAGCTCCTCGGCGATGGCGCACAGCTCGACATGCCCAAGGCCCAGACCACCGTGCGCTTCGGGGATCGCCGTTCCGAGCCAGCCCATCTCCGCCACGGCCTTCCAGAGGTCGGGATCGTAGGATTTGGTCGGATCATCGAGGACGGCGCGGTTCACCTTGGCCGTCGCCCGGGCGTCGAGAAACTTGCGCGCCTCGGATTTCAGAAACTTCTGATCGTCGGAGTAGTCGAAATTCACTGGCTTCGCTCCCGTTTCGTACGCCCCCCGAACCGGACGGCGCCTCTACTTATCTGGAGACGACCATATGCCGCTTGCTCAGCACGGGAAAGATTGACCCAGCGTCAATGATTTGCGGCTAAGCATGGATGTCTCATAGCTCAGAAATTTTGGTTCAAGGACGAGACATGGCCAAGGCTCAATTCGCGAAAAACCAGCGCGTGTGGGTGGAGTCGGTCGGCGCCTGGTCGGTGATCGAGCGGATCGTGCCTGTATGGGCCAAGGGCTTCGACGAGCCTGTGCGCATTACCTATGATGTGGGTTTTGGACGCGAGTTCCTCGGTCACGAACTGCTGGCCGAGACCGACGCTTCCGGGTCGCTGCTGGCGGAGTCGGGATCGAACTGGCGGGTCCTGCGCGCCAAGAACAAGTGGCAGTCTCCCGAAGACTGCAGTCATCACCCCTATCCTGGCACCTTCCCGGTCGTCGTGACCGACGCCGAGGACTGGGGCGGCTGGCGGGTGCCTGCAGCGGAATATGACCGCGCCCCTGCGGGCATGGAGCAGCAGGCGCGCCTGATCGCTCAGGCGCCGGCTCTGTTGAAACTGGCGCAGATGCTGGTCCAGACCGTCAAGGAGGCGCCCTACGACGCTCCGCCGGCTCTGGTTGCGCTGGCGCGCGAGGCGAACCGCGTCATGACCGTCGTGGCGGGCGATCCGCACCAAGGGCCTTCATCAGCGGCGACTGCCGACGAAGGCCCTCTGCGCCAGGCCGTCTGATCAGATTGGCCGTCTGATCAGAATTTGTAGCCCACGCCCGCAGAGACCACCCACGGGTCAAGGTCGACGCTGGAGGTCAGGGCGCCGCCGTTGATCTTGGCCTTGGTGTTGAAGAACACCTTCTTCACGTCGACGTTCAGGCTCCACCTGCCGTGGAGATTGTAATCGAAGCCAGCGACCAGGGCCGTGCCGAACCCGTCCTTGGGCTTCACGGTGAAGCTGTTCTCGTTCTTGCCGCTGTAGAAGATCATGTAGTTCAAGCCCGCCCCGACATAGGGGCTGAACCGCGCCTTCGGGGCGAAGTGATACTGCACGTCAAGCACGGGCGGCAGCACCCAGGTCTTGTGAACATCGATATGCGTCCCGGGCCCCGTGGCGGTGATCGTGTGTTGAGACGTGCCCAGCACGAGTTCCGCGGCGATGTTGTCCGTGAAGAAATAGGCAATGCCCACGGTCGGCACGACGCTGTCGCTGACATCCGCTTTCAGGCCGGTGTCCACGCCGACGGCCGTCTTGATGGAATTGCCTGCGTCTGGCGACACGTCGGTCACGCGGACATTGAGCATGAAATGCCCCGCCTCCTTAGGCGTAAACGCGGCGTCATCGGCAAGGGCGCTGGTGGCGGCTGCGGACAGCGCCGTTGCCGCGACGAGTCCGAGGGCGAGTTGGGTGAAGCGCGCCATGGGGATTTCCTTTTCTCACTGGCGATCATGTTGCGGACATCGGCCCGACCGAATGTCTGTGGCGTCGTCCATGACGAGGGGTAGACGCCTGTTTCGCGGCCTGATCCTTGACCCTACGCAACTGTGGCGCCTGGGTGGCGTAGCCGTGGCGAAATGGTTACAGTCGCCGCATGCGCACCGACTCCCCCACCCCCGTCCGCCTGGCCGATTA
Organism: uncultured Caulobacterales bacterium; assembly: GCA_903903715.1. Lineage (GTDB taxonomy): Bacteria > Pseudomonadota > Alphaproteobacteria > Caulobacterales > Caulobacteraceae > CAIMFV01. Next base: position 314 of record CAIUZX010000166.1, on the reverse strand, counting down.
CCGGCCGTTCCCGTACAGCATCGACAAGGTCGATCTCGCCTTCGACCTTGCGCCCAGCGCCACGCGCGTCACGGCCAAGCTCGCCGTCACCCGCATCTCGGAGACGCCGGAGCCGCTGAAGCTGGACGGCGTCCGCCTGAAGCTGCTGAGCCTGACGCTTGACGGCGAACAGGTTTCACAAGACGCGTTCACGGTCGGCGACGAGGACCTCACCATCCACGCCCCACCTGCGCATTTCGAGCTCGAAACGGTGGTGGAGATCGACCCCGCGGGCAACACGGCGCTGGAAGGTCTCTACGTCTCGGCGGGCCGGT
>CAIUZX010000165.1 GCA_903903715.1 uncultured Caulobacterales bacterium | reverse complement strand
GTAAACCGCTGCGCCGGACCATTCGGCCAGACCCGGGCTGAAACCGTCGGGCATGGCCGGGCCATGATCGCGCCAGCCGGTCTTGGTCTCCGTCAGCAGGCGGATGCGGGCGTGGCTGTGGCGAAGCGCGGGATCGCCCATCACAGGCGCGCTCAGGGCCATCCACACGGCGCGCCCGTCGAACTTCGCCGTGCGCCCATCGATCAATTGCAGCGGCCAGGCGTCCCAGACGTCGAGCTCCGCCGACACCCGTCGCACATCAGCAGGCCCGATCACCGGGATCTGCGGCATCGTCGCGCGATCCAGGCCCGCCAACTGGTCCGCCGTCCAGTCTGTCGCCGGCAACGCGTCACCCGTCGCGCCGTCGCGCCGGGCCAGATCCAACGCGGTCATCTCACGTCCTCTCTCGTATCAGTTCAAAGATGTCGCAGGCTTCCGTCGCCATCTCCGGCAAGGGCAGTCCGTCGAGGGCGAGCCAGGCGCCGTCCATGACCAAGCCCTCCTGCGCCATCGCGGCGAAGGCGGGCGCGGAAGATCTCGGTCGGCGATGGGATGCGGGCTGAGCGATGCGTCGGACGCGCATCGGCCCCGCCTCTCGCAGCATCGGCAGGCGAAGCCGCGGCGCGTACTTGTCCACAGGCGGCGCGAGGCGATAGGCGAACAGGATCAGCGCGTCCTCGTCGCCATGCGCCTGCCACGCGACCCCATCGCCCGCTTCGCCGCGCCAGACTTTTCCAGTGTGCAGCCGTCCCCGAAGACGCTTGTAGAGCGCGATCCACGCCGCCAGCTCTTCCCGCTCCGCTGCCGACATCGTCCGAAGATCGAACTCGAGGCCAAGGTGCCCGGGCAGCGCGACGGCGGCGCGGAAGTCCAGCGCCTGCGACCGCTCCGTGCTGTGGGACGGCGAGGCGCCGATATGGGCGCCCATGATCTCGGGCGGCATGAACTGCAGGAACCCGTGCTGGATCTCCATCCGCGAGACGGCGTCGATGCAGTCGCTGGTCCAGAAGCGGTGCGTGCGGCGAATGATCCCGGCGTCGATCCGCCCGCCCCCACCGGCGCAGGCCTCGATCTCGACATGCGGCCAACTCGCCCGCAGGCGATCCATCAGCCGCCACGCGCCCTCGATCTGTAGGCGGTAGGCGGCGCGTCCCTCGTGCCCCGCCGGGGCGAGATCACGGTTGTGGTCCCACTTCAGATAGGTGATCGGCAGCGCATCCAGCAGCGCGCCGATCTGGCCGAACAGGTGGTCGACCACCTCGTCCCGCGCGAGATCCAGCACCAGCTGATGGCGGGCGGTTGATCTTGGCCGCCCGTCCAGATGCAGACACCAGTCGGGATGGGCCCGATAGAGGTCGCTGTCCGGATTGATCATCTCCGGCTCGACCCACAGGCCGAACGCCATGCGAAGGCCGACCACGTGCTCGGCGAGGGGGCCAAGACCGTCCGGATATTTGTCCTTGTCCGGCGTCCAGTCCCCCAGCCCCGCCCGGTCGTCGTGGCGGCGATGGAACCAGCCGTCGTCCAGCACGAACCGCTCCACCCCCGCCTCGGCCGCGAGATCTGCGAGGGTCTTGAGGTCCTCAAGCTTGTGGTCGAAATAGACCGCTTCCCAGGTATTGAGGTGCACGGGTCTCGGCGCCATCGCGCCGCTGGGCCAGGTCATCCGCTCGCGAACGGCGGCGTGCATCGCTTGCGCCGCCCCATCGAAACCGTCGCTTGAACAGACCGCCAGGACCTCCGGCGACGACAGCCGCTCTCCCGGCGTGAGACGCACCTCGCCGGGGGCGAGCCATTCGCCGAGCTGCCAACAGCGCCGACCGTCTTCGAGCCGGTCGATGCGCTGGGCGTGGTTGCCGGACCAGGCGAGCTGAGCGGAATAGACTAAACCCGCCTGTGCCGTCGCGTCTTCGCAGGCGACCACCGCGCCCGGAAAGGCGTCGTGCGACGTCAGCCCGCGCCGGTTCTCCCGCACCCAGCTTGCGGGGCTGAGCCGATCCTCAAAAGGCGCGAACTCGCGATTGTGACGTCCCGAATAGCTCCGCACCCGCTCGACGCTGGACGGCAGGGGCAGGACGGCGGCGGCAAGCCAGCTGACGTCCAGCTCAGACGTTCCGTGGTTGATCAACGTCGTGCGGATCTCAAGAGCCGCGCCGGATCCGACGCCGGCGAGGTCGACCGCGACGGCCAGCCCTGCAACGTCGTCTTCCATCTGGATACGAAGCCGACGCCCCGCCTCGACCCACTCCACAACGCAAGCGGTAAACCCGTGCGCGAAGTCGCGTCCGCCTCTGTGCGCCAAGAGAGCCGGCGTGCTGAACCCGCCGAGGCCGAACAGCGGAAACACCGACAAGGGCATGTCTTCGTCCAGCGAAAAGGACGGGATCGGCCGCGTCTGGCGCAGACCCGCGCCCGGCAGCACGCCGTCGGGCAACCTCGGCCCAAAGTAGCGCCACAACGGCGCACCCGCCCCGTCCGCCTCGAGGACGACCGAAAATGCTTCGCCATGCAGCACGTGGTCGTCCGATGTCATTGCGGCGCTTTATCCGTCCGCGCCGCCCACATGGCCGCGCCCGCGCCCAGGATCAGCAACACGCCCGCCATTCGCAGCACGTTGCGCGGATCTCCGCCCATCCACGGCCCGTAGTAGAACGGCAGGGTCGCCGCGATCAGCAGCATCGGAATGACGATCATCATGTTGAAGATCCCCATATAGACGCCGGTCCGCGCCGGAGGGATCGCGCCGGCAAGCACGACATAGGGATTGCCCATGATGCTGGCCCAGCCGAAGCCGAGGCCGACGGCGGGCAAGAACAGCAGCGCCTTCTGGTCGATCTCGGGTATGGCCAGCATACCCAGCCCCGCCGCGACCAGACACACCGCGTGCACCCGGCCCGCGCCGAAGCGCTTGGAGACGGGAATCAGCGCAAAGGCGGCGACAAAGGCCACAGCGTTGAAGAAGGCCGCCATCTCGCCATTGGTCAACACCGCCGTGCGGAACGCTTCGCTGTGCGGATCTGACGTGTGATAGACGCTCCGGCCGATGGAATAGATCACATAGCCCCAGTAGGCGGCCATGCCGTACCATTGGAAGAGGCTCATGACTGCGAGCTTGCGCATGGCCTTCGGCATGTGGACGATGGCGTCCCAGATCTCGGCGAGGGTTGAGATCAGGGATTTCGGGGCCACGGCGATGGCTTCCGACTCCTCAATCGTGAGGGGCAACTCGGGCACGCGGAAGATCGACCACAGGATCGTGGTGATCGACAGTATCGCGCCTGCGAAGAAGACGATGTGCGTCGTCTGCGGGATTCCGTGGGCGTCGATCGCGTTCACATCAATATGGAAGCCGTTGACTAGAATGGACGGTGTCAGGAAGGCCAGCATCTGCGCCAGCCCCGTAAACGCCGCCTGGGTCAGGAAGCCCGCCCCCTGCTGCTCCGGCGAAAGACGGTCGCTGACATAGGCGCGGTACGGCTCCATCGTCGTGTTGTTGCCTGCGTCCAGCACCCACAGCAGGCTCGCCGCCATCAGGATGCTGTTGCTGAACGGCATGGCCAGGAGGCCCACCGAACACAGGATCGCGCCGATCACGAAGTACGGCGCGCGACGACCAAAGCGCGACTGCGTCCGGTCGCTCATCGCCCCGATCAGCGGCTGGACCAGAAGGCCCGTCATCGGCCCCGCGAGTTGCAGGATCGGCAGATCCGCCTCGTGGGCGCCGAGATAGCTGTAGATCGGGCCCATATTGCCTTGCTGCAGGCCGAAACTGAACTGAAGGCCAAGAAAGCCAAGGTTCATTTCGAGCAGACGAAGGGCCGACAAACGCGGCTTGGTCATTCTTGGACGACGCCTCCCCAGGCGGCCTCAGCGCCGCTCATGTGATTGTTCTGATAGTATTGCCGAAATTGACAGGCGATACAATCGTTTGCATTGCCATTTTCGCGAGCGTGTGCGCCTGTTGACAGGGTCGGGACGCGCGTCTAGGCCACAGACATGGCCGAGGACCGGGTCTTGCGAACCAAGCGCTTGAAAATGGCTGACATCGCGAGGATGTCGGGCGTGTCGATCTCGACCGTCTCGCGGGCGCTGTCCGGCAGCCCGCTGATCCCCGAAGCGACCCGCGACATGATCGCCGAGATCGCGAAGACCCAAGGCTATGTCATCAATCCCTTCGCCAGAGGCCTTCGGCTTCAGCGCACCCAGACCATCGGGGTGGTCATCCCGCTCGGCCACGGCGGCGGTCAGCTGATCACCGACCCGTTCTTTCTGGAGATGCTCGGGCGTCTCGCCGACGAGATCACGCTGCGGGGCTACGAGATCCTGCTGTCGAAGATCGCGCCGCCCAAGCCCGGCTGGCTGGACCGGCTGATCCAGGCCCAGCGCACCGACGGTCTCGTCATCATCGGCCAGAGCGATCAGCACGAAGCGCTTAACCTCGCCGCTCAGTATTACCCCCCCCTCGTCGTATGGGGCGCGCACCTGCCGCAGCAGAACTATTGCGTCGTCGGCCTCGACAATGCGGCGGGAGGGCGCCTGGCGACCGAGCATCTGATCAGCCTCGGCCGTCGACGCATAGCTTTTCTGGGCGACCCCAACCTGCCGGAAATCGGCCAGCGGCATGAGGGCTACCTCACGGCCTGTCGCAAAGCAGGTCTTGCTTATGATCCCGATCTCGATGCGCCGGTCGCCTTCACCGCCCGCACGGCGGAGGAAGCTGCAACCCGCTTCGTCGCCGCG
>CAIUZX010000164.1 GCA_903903715.1 uncultured Caulobacterales bacterium | reverse complement strand
GCCACCTGGGCGGTGATCCTGTGGCAGTCCCTCGGCAACTCCCTGTTCGGCTATGCGGCCTGGGGCTTTCTCCTGGCGCGCTATCCGGCGGCCACCATCTCGCCCTTCGCCCTGCTGATCCCCGTCTCGGGCATGGCCGCGTCGGCGCTATGGCTGGGCGAGCCGCTGCCGGTTTGGAAGCTGATCGCGGCGGTGCTGATCATCAGCGGCCTCGCCATCAACCTCCTGGGGCCGCGGTTCGCCAGGTCCGTTCAGACGAGCTGAAAGAAGATTAGGCCAAGCCCCGCCGCTGACACGCCCCACGCCAGCGTGCGGACGCCGACCAGTCCGAGCACGTAGCAGGGCACATAGGCGACGCGGGCCCAGAAGAACAGCTCCGCCCCCAGCGCCGTTTGCGCATTGGTCTTGCCCGAAACCTGCGCGGCCAGCACCAGAATGGCGAACAGAACAAGGTTCTCCAGCATGTTGCGGTGGGCGCGATAGGCGCGGCCGACCCAGCCGGTGAACTCACCCTGGCCCTCGCGATTGCCTGCCATGACCGGCACGCCCTTCTGCAGATTGCCGCCGGTGGCCGCGAGCGCCGCCTGAGCGAGGGTGAGGCCCGAGGCCCAGACCAAAAGTGTGAGTTCGGTTGTCATGGCGTTCCGCCTCCCAGCGTCATTTGGGGGCGAGGCTCTCACGGAACCTGCGGCGTGAGCAAGCTTGGGCGCGTTCAGCGCTCGATGACGAGATCGCTGGTGGGTTTGGCGCAGCAGATCAGGATCAGGCCCTGATCGATCTCCCGCTGGCGGATGCCGCCCGCAGGCGTCATCTCCACCGTGCCGGAGATGAGCTTGCACTTGCAGGTCCCGCACATGCCCTTGGCGCAGGAGGAGGGGAGGCGCAGTCCCGCCTCCCGCGCAGCGTCGAGAACGAACTGATCGGCGCGGACGGTCACGCTGCGGCGGCTGGTGGAGAAGGAGGCCTGAAAGGTCTGCCCGCTCGGCGCGCCGGCCTCCGCCTGCGCACCCGCGCCGGACAGCTCGGCAAAGTCGAAGCTCTCGGAGTGATAGCGGCTCATATCGAAGCCCGCCGTCTCCAGCATGGTCTTGATCGCAGCCATATAGGGCGCAGGGCCGCACACGAACACGTCGCGCTCCAGAAAATCCGGCGCGATCAGGCCAAGCTTGGCGATATCGAGCCGCCCGCGATAACCGCCCCAGACCGTGCCGCCGTGATGGGGCGAGGCGTCATGCTCGCAGATCGCTGTGACCTTCAGGCCTTCGCAGGCGCGCTCCAGCCGCGCCAGTTCGTCGGCGAAGATGAGGTCGGCGGGGGAGCGGGCGGAGTGGACGAAGGCGATATCCGCGCCGCTGGCGAGGTCCGCGGCCGCCCGCGTCATGGACATCAGCGGCGTGATCCCGCTGCCCGCCGAAAGGAACAGGTATTTGCCCGGCGCCGCAGCCTCGCAGGCGAACTCGCCCATGGGGCCCAGCGCCTTCAGTGTCATGCCGGGTTTCAGGTTCGCGTGCAGCCAGCGCGAGACGGGGCCGCCGTCGACGGCCTTGACCGTGATCGACAGCCGGTCGGGACGGGTGGGGGAGGAGGAGATCGTGTAGCAACGATTGACCGTCTCGCCGTTGATGTCGAGTTCGAGCGTCAGGAACTGGCCGGGCTGGTAGGAAAACCGCCGGGCGGGCGCCGCCGCGAGGACGAAGCTCATCACGTCGTGCGTCTCGGGAAAGGCGGCGACGCACACAAGGGTGTCGTCCGTCTCCGGAGACCAGAGCGGCGGCTGCGCGTCGGACATGTCTTGGCCTTGTGTCAGAGGTCGGCGGAAAGGCGGCCCAGATACCACTGGCAGAACTTTTCGACGAGGCCTTCCGTGTAGGGAGAATAGGGGCCGGGCTCATAGGCCGGGCTCTTCACCCCTGAGTGCTGGAGCGCGACGAGGTCCCCGTCCTGCTTGTTCGTGGCCTCCCACACCTCAGTCACCCGGTCGAGGTCATAGTCCACGCCCTCTACCGCATCCTTGTGCACCAGCCATTTGGTGCGAAGGAGGGTTTCGTTGGGGCTCAAGGGAATGACCGAGAAGGTGACGATGTGGTCGGCCATGAAGTGGTGCCAGGAGTTCGGCTGGGTCCAGAAGGAAAGCCCGCCCAGCGCCGGATCGGTGATCTGGCCGAGGAGCTTCCTGCTGGCCGCCTGCGTGCTCAGCGTCTGGCTCTGCCCCGCCTGATCGATGGGCAGGCGCTCGGTGCGGAAGCCCGTGACCCGGTCGGCCAGATGCTCCTTCTCCCGCGCGGGCAGGCCTTGC
>CAIUZX010000163.1 GCA_903903715.1 uncultured Caulobacterales bacterium | reverse complement strand
TCATCTTCATCTGCGAGCCCGTCGGCCCGAACGAGACCTCCGTCACCGTGAAGTGGCTGGTCTCCGCCGATGCGGTGGAAGGCGTGGACTACGAGGTCGAGGACCTGATCGCGCTCTGGAACAACACCAACCTGCAGGACCGGGATCTCGTTGAGAACAACCAGCGCGGCGTCAATTCCGTCGGCTATCGCCCCGGTCCGTACTCGTCGGAAGCCGAGGTGCTCGTCCTGCGCTTCCTCAACTGGTACTGCAACAAGGCCTTTGACTTCCTCGGCGGCGGCCGCAAGAAGAAGCCCGCGCTGAAGGCGGTGTCCAAGTGAGCCATACGCCCGGCGCGGGCCTCAGCCTCGACACCCTCGCGATCAGCACCGGATATGATCCGGCCACAGCCTCCGGCGCCGCCAAGCCGCCGATCTATCTGTCGTCGACCTTCGTCTATCCCAGCGCCCAGTTCGCCAAGGACACGCACGCCAACTTCTTCGAAGGCGCGCCCATGCCCCGCGGCGAGAAGCCGGGCTACATCTATGCGCGGCTGAGCCATCCCAATCTCGACATGATCGAGGCGCGCCTCGCCGCCGTGGATCACGCCGAGGCGAGCGCGGTGTTCGCGTCCGGCATGGCGGCGATGACGACCGTGCTGATGGCCAATCTCAAGCCCGGCGACTCGGTGCTGTACGGACGGCCCCTCTACGGCGGCGTCGACTGGTTCCTCAACAGCCACTTCAGCCAGTTCGGCATACATCCGGTGGGCTATACGGACGGGGTGGACGAGGCGGTGATGCGCGCCGCGGCCGAAGAGGCCCTGGCCAAGGGGCCGCTGGGCGTCATCCATGTGGAGACCCCCGCCAACCCGACGGCGGTCATTTCCGACATCGCGCTGGCCGCCAGGATCGCCTCCGAGGTCGAGAAAAAACAGGGCCGCCGCCCGCTGGTGGTGGTCGACAACACCTTCCTCGGGCCGTTCCTCCAGTCCCCGCTCAAGCACGGCGCGGACCTCTGCATGACGGCGCTGACCAAGTACTGCGGCGGGCACTCGGACCTGTTGGGCGGCGGCGTGTCGGGGCGGGCGGAGCTGATCGCGCCCCTCAAGACCCTGCGCACCATGCTCGGCAACCACTGCGACCCCTACACCTGCTGGCTTTTGCTGCGCTCCTTCGAGACCCTGCCGCTGCGGACTGAGCGGCACTGCAAGAACGCCGAGATCCTGGCCAAGTGGCTCAAAGCCCATCCCAAGGTCGCCTCGGTCACCTTCTTCGGCTTCCTGGCCGAAGGCTCGCCCGAGCGGGCGGTGTATGAGCGCCAGTGCTCCGGCTCCGGCGCCACCTTCTCCTTCAAGATCAAGGGCGGCGAGGCGGAGAGCTTCCGTTTTCTGGACCGGCTGAAGCTGTTCAAATATGCGGTGAGCCTCGGCGGCGCGGAGTCCCTGATCTGTCACCCGGCGACCACAACCCACTACCAGATCGAGCGGGCGCGGCGCGAGGCGGTGGGCATTGACGATTCGACCATGCGCGTGTCCATCGGCCTGGAACATCCCGACGATCTGATCGCGGATATGGCGCAAGCTCTGGAGGCGATCTGATGAGCGCGGACGGCGACGTGAGTATCCACAACTTCTCGCAGTTCGGACGGCACAAGGCCCCGCAGCAGCGCTATGACCTCGTGGTCGTGGGCGCAGGGGAAGCCGGCCTCGCCGCAGCCACAGCGGCCGCAAAGGCTGGCCGCTCCGTGCTGGTGGTGGACGAACACCCCTTGGATCCTGGCCTGATCGGCCTCGACGTGCCCTATCTCTTCGGCGGCCGGGCGACCAACGCGGTGCAGACGCCGGACCGGCTGGTGGAGCAGATCTTCGCCGCCCGCCCCGCCCTCGAAGTCGCTGCGGAAGCGGGGGTGGAGCTGGAGCTCGGCGTCTCCTGCTGGGGCCTCTATGTGAACGGGCCGAACCTGCAGACCCTCGCCTCTCCCGTCATCGGCCTCGCCAATCTGGAAACGGCCTGGATGGTCGGCTTTGATCAGGCCGTCATCGCCACAGGGGCGCGGGACCTGGTGCTGGGCTTCCCCGGGTGGGATCAGCCCGGCGTGATGGGCGCGCAGGGCTTTGCAAGCCTCATCGATCTCTATGACGCCTTTGCGGGCCGCAAGGTCGTCATCCTTGGCACGACCGATCTTGCCCTGCACGCGGCGGAGCGGGCGCAGGCCAAGGGCCTCGAGGTGGTTGCGCTGATCGAGGCGGGCGATGCCGTGCAGGGGGACAAGTCCCGCGCCGCGGCGCTGAATGTGCCCATTCACCTGAAGACCCTGCCCGTCGGCGCCCGCGGCGGCATCGATGGGGTGGAGCACCTCACCCTTCGTCCGGTCGGCGGCGGAGACGCCTTCGACATCGCCTGCGACACCGTCGTCATCGCGCTGGGCCTCGTGCCGCAGATCGAGCTTCTCGATGCGGCGGGCGCCAAGATCACCCGTGACGCCAAGCTCGGCGGCTTCGTGCCCCAAGTCGGCGCGGACGGCGCGACGAGCCTCAAGGGCGTCCGCGCTCTGGGCGACGTCACCGGCGTGGCGCAGGCGGGGGACGCCTATGTCGAGACCTGGATGCGCGCCCTGATGGCCAACACGCCTGCGGAGACCATGCTCTGCCAGTGCGAAGAGGTCACCCGCGGCGATCTTCTGGACCTGCGCCCGCCAAGATATCTGGGCGAGCCGTCGGAGACCATGCGCCGCCAGAGCCTGACCCGCCTTGCAGGCGACGGCCCGGTCAATCAGGACCAGATCAAGCGCCTGACCCGCGCCTGCATGGGCCCCTGCCAGGCCCGCCGCTGCCGCGAGCAGACGGCGCTGGCCAT
>CAIUZX010000162.1 GCA_903903715.1 uncultured Caulobacterales bacterium | reverse complement strand
GGTCAGAGCCGTCGCCACACCCATGGCGCGCCACCGATTGTCTCTTCGCCAGAGGTTCAGCAGCACCGGCCAGATCAGCAGAGCGATGGGGTAAAAAGCCCGAGCGACATTGCGCCTCGCCAGATCGGGCCGCGCCTTCTGATGCAGCGCCGTCTTCAGCATCAGGTAGAGTTGCTGGGAGCTCACGAATTCAATGATCACCAGCGCCGCCACAATAGCGAGACCTGCGCCCAGGATCGTCAGACCGAGCTCGGACGTCGAGCGCCTCACGCCCGCCGCTGCAGCCACGGCCGCGCCGTAGAGCGCGAGTTGCAGGATCAGTTTCAGCGCCGTGATCGACTGGACGTTCCTTGTCTTGTCCAGGCGAACCAGTTCCGGCTGGTAGTAGGCCCAGGTAGTGCTGATCAGCGTCCAGGTCAGCAGCGCAGCGAGGAGCGCAAGACCCACCGACCGCCGCCGTTCGGGCGGCACAACCGGCAGATACAGGGCGCCTAGCGCCGCTGTGAGCGGGGAAAACGCCAGATTGCCGCCATAGGCCAGAAGCGGGATCAACAGCACAACAACCAGAAACACGACGTCACGCCACGTGGTCGCCGCCTCGCTAACCCAACTTGGCCGATACGGCGGGGGCGCGTCGGCCGGAGCCGCCGCCGCGGGCGCATCTGTCATAGAGCCGCTTTCAACTCGGGCGGAATGTAAGCCTCCCGCAGGGTGACGAGCTCTTCAGCCAGCGTGGGGTGCACCGCGCAGGTCGCGTCCCACTGCGCCTTGGTCAGGCCCGCCTTCACGGCGATGGCGGCGAGCTGGATCATCTCCGCCGCATCCGGCCCGACGATATGGCAGCCGACCACCTTGCCGCCCTCGCGCTCCACCACCAGCTTCATCAACGCCCGATCTTCCCGCCCGACAAAGACGGTCTTCATAGGGCGAAATTTGGACATGTAAATATCGACCTTGCCGTGCGCCTTTCGCGCCTGCGCTTCCGACAAACCGACCACGGCGACCTGGGGCTGGGAGAAAACGGCGGTGGCGATGTCCGCGTGATCCGCCCGGGTGGGACGGCCAAGGAATTCCGACTCCGCAAAAGCCTGCCCCTCGCGAATGGCGACGGGGGTCAGATTGACCCGGTCGGTCACGTCGCCGACGGCGAAAATGTGGCTCACGCTGGTGCGGGATTCGGCGTCGACGATGATCGCCCCGCCGGGCGCGGTGTTCACCCCGGCGGCGTCGAGGCCAAGGCCCTCCACATAAGGCTCTCGCCCCGTGGCGAACATGACCACGTCCGACACGATGTGACCGCCGCCGGCGAGGTGGCTGACCAGCCCCTTGTCCGTTTTCTCGATGCGCTCATGCTGGGCGGACAGGCGCACCTTCAGGCCGCGCTTGTGCAGTTCGTCGGCGAGGTGCGCACGCACATCCTCATCGAAGCCGCGCAGGATGTTCGGCCCGCGATACATCAGCGTCGTGTCGCAGCCCAGCCCGTGGAAGATGCCTGCAAACTCCACAGCGATATAGCCGCCGCCGACCACGACCACGCGCTTGGGCAGTTCGGGAAGGTGGAACGCTTCGTTCGACGTGATCGCGTGCTCGACCCCCGGCAAGTCGTCCGGCGTCTTCGGGCGCCCGCCCGTCGCGATCAGGATCTTGGCGGCGGAGACGGTGCGGTTCGAGCCGATCAGCTCGATGTGATGCGCATCAACGAACCGGGCTCTCGCCTGGATCAGCTCGGCGCCCGCCTTGGCGAGGTTGGACGCGTAGATCCCCGACAGGCGGGAGATCTCGATCTCCTTCATGTTGAGAAAGGCGTCCCAGTCGAAGGTATGTTCCGCCCGCGACCAGCCATAGCCTTCAGCCAGTTTGAAAGTGTCTGCAAATTCAGAGGCGTAGACCATGAACTTCTTGGGCACGCAGCCCCGGATGACGCAGGTGCCGCCGATGCGGTACTCTTCCGCCACGGCGACCTTCGCCCCCGACATGGCCGCGATGCGCGCCGCGCGCACGCCGCCGGATCCCGCGCCGATGACGAAGAGGTCGTAATCGTAGTCGGCCATCGAGGACTCCTTTTGGGTGAAGCTAGGTATTCCGTCTCACAACCGACCCGTCCTCGCGGGCGACGATCGCTTCCGCCGCGAGGTCGAGAAACAGACCATGCTCGACGACGCCGGTCACGCTCTTGATCACCGCCGCCAGCGACTTGGGGTCCGGAATCGCCTGACAGGCGAGATCATAGAGCACCTGACCACTGTCCGTACGCACGGCAATACCGTCTTTTAAGCGCAATTTTGGCGAAAGTACGATGCCGAATTCAGTCAATGCCGCCGTAAGGCGCTTGGCCGTCTGTGCATGCCCAAAGGCGATAACTTCCACCGGCAGGGGAAATGCGCCGAGGACCGACACCGACTTCGAGGCGTCAGCGATGGCCACGCATCGAAGGGACGCCTCCCACACCAGCTTTTCACGGAGCAGCGCCGCTCCGCCGCCCTTGATGAGGGAAAGGCCCGGCCCGATCTCGTCCGCCCCATCCACCGTGAGGTCGATCACGTCCACCTCATCGAGGGCCCTTGTCACGAGGCCGAGCCGCTGTGCCAGCGCTTCGGTCGCCTCCGACGTCGAAACGCAGGTCAGTTGCAGGTTTTCAGCTTTCGCGCGCCTTGCCACCGCCTCCACGAACTTCGCCGCGGTGGAGCCGGTGCCGAGGCCGAGGGTCATGCCGTCGGTCACGAGCAGCGCCGCCGCCTCCCCCGCCGCCGTCTTCTGGGCGTCTGCGTCGATCATGCCTTCTTCCTTCCGGCCATCACCGAGCGGAACCTCGCGGCCCAGCCTGTCTTCTCGACCTGTTCGGGCCGTGTCAGCGCCAGAGCGTCCGCAGCCACCGCCTTGGTGATCACCGAGCCCGAGCCCACATACGCGCCCGACCCGATGGTCACCGGCGCGACGAGGGCGCTGTTGGAGCCGATGAAGGCGCCCGCCCCGACCTCGGTCCGCTGCTTGTTAAAGCCGTCGTAATTGCAGAAGATCACGCCCGCGCCGATGTTGGCGCCCGGCCCCACCGCCCCGTCGCCGAGATAGGCGAGATGGTTGGCCTTGGCCCCCTCGCCCACCGTCACAGCCTTCACCTCGACGAAGTTGCCGATGTGAGCCTTCGCGCCGATCTCCGCGCCGGGGCGTAGGCGGGCGTAGGGACCGATGATCGCGTCGTCCGCCACGTGCGCCCCTTCAAGATGCGAAAAGGCGCGGATCGTCGCCCGCCCCACGGTGACGCCCGGACCGAAGACCACATAGGGCTCGATCACCGCGCCAGGGGCGACCGCCGTGTCATGGCTGAACATCACGGTGTCGGGCGCAGGCATGGAGACACCGGTGTCCAGCATCCGCCGCCGCACAGCGCCCTGGAACGCAGCTTCCGCCTGGGCGAGCTCCGCCTGACTGTTCACCCCCATGACCACCGTCTCGTCGGCGAGGGTCGTCAACACGCTTGCCCCATCGGCGCGGGCCAGGCCCACAACGTCGGTCAGGTAGTATTCGGCCTTGGCGTTATCGTTGCGCACCATACCCAGCAAACGGAACAGCAGCGCCCGATCCGCCGCCAGCACCCCCGAATTGCACAGCGTGACCTTAAGCTCTTCCGGGCTCGCGTCCTTCGCCTCGACGATGCGCTCCAGACCACCTTCAGACCCCAGGATCAGGCGGCCATAGGGGCCAGGATCCACCGCTTCAAAACCCAGCACGACGAGATCCGCCCCGCCTGCGCGGCGATCAAACAATGGCGTCACGGCGGAAGCGTCCAGCAGGGGTGTGTCGGCGTAGGAGACCAGCACATCGCCGTCAAAGTCCGCCAGCACGTCCTTCGCCGCCAGCACCGCGTGACCGGTGCCCAGCGGCGGGTCCTGGATCGCGACGCTCCCTTCGCCCAGCCGCGCCCTGGCGTGAGCGGCCACCTCCGGCGAATGCGCGCCTGCGACCACGACGATGCGTGCGCAGCCCGCCGCCTTCGCCGCATCGATCGCCCGGTCGAGCATCATGCGCCCGCCAACCTTGTGCAGCACCTTAGGAATAGGCGAGCGCATGCGCGTGCCCTGTCCGGCGGCGAGGATCACGGCGGCGCGGGGTCGGGGGTTCGTCATCGGTCGCCTGCAGACTCCCATTGAGTTCGCGCCCGCTTTAGCCGAAACCACACATCCAATCGATTTAAAAAGCGGACGTCTGCGTGACTCTGAGCACTCCTCTTCACGGCGCGACCATCGCGTTCGATCTCGACGGCACACTGGTGGACACCGCCCCCGATCTGATCGGGGCGCTGAACGCCGTGCTGAATGAGGCGGGGCTGGCGTCCGTCACCCTGTCCGACGCCCGACATCTCGTCGGGAGGGGCGCGAAGATGATGTTGGTGCGGGGCTTTGCGGAGTCGGGACGCGTTCTTGAAGACGCCGACGCCGCCCCGCTGGTCGAGCGCTTCATCGCGGTCTATCGGGACCGCATCGCCGAGGAGAGCCTGCCCTATCCCGGGTGCGTCGATGCGCTGGATGAGCTGCGGGGTCTCGGGGCGAAGCTGGTGGTCTGCACGAACAAGCGCACGGATCTTTCCCTCGCCCTTCTGGACGCGCTTTCGCTGCGGGGCCGATTCGAGGCTGTCATCGGCGCGGACGCCGCCCCCGCGCCAAAGCCCGATCCGCGCCACGTCCTGCACGCCATCGCCGCCGGCGGCGGGGTCGCCACCCGCGCCGTCATGGTGGGCGACAGCGCCAATGACGTGGATTCGGCCAAGGCCGCAGGGGTGCCGACCATCGTCTTCCCCTTCGGCTATACCGAGACCTCCGCCCACGCCCTGGGCGCCGACCGACTCATCGATCACTACGATGCTCTTGCAGACGCCGTCCAAAGCCTGTTGCAGCATCCCGCAGGCTCGGCTATAGGCTCGCCCCTCTGAGCGGCGGACATTGGTCCGCTCGGTCGGGCGCGTAGCTCAGCGGGAGAGCATTCGCTTCACACGCGAAGGGTCACAGGTTCAATCCCTGTCGCGCCCACCACTTCCTTCCCCCGGGCCGGGCGTCAACGGCGGGGGAAGAGAATGATGAGCACTACCGAAATCTTTCTGATCGCGATGCTGATCATCTTCACCCTGCCCTACCTCGTCTGGCGAGTGGGGCGGACTGATCACTACGCGCCTCTGGTCGTCGTGCAGATCGTCGGCGGGATCGTGCTCGGACCAGGCGTTCTGGGCGCGGTCTTCCCCGACTATTACCGCTTCGTCTTCAATCCGCAGGTCATCGGCGCGCTGAACGGCGTCGCCTGGTGGGCGGTGATGATGTTCGTCTGGACCGCCGGGCTGGAGCTGGATCTGCGGCAGGTGTGGGCGAGCCGCACTGAGACCGGCGTCACGGCGGCCCTCGCCCTTGGCGCGCCCCTACTCACCGGAACCGTGGTCGCGGCGCTGATGCTGGCGAGCGGCCCGGGCTGGGCGGGAGCGAAGGGTCAGACCTGGCAGGTCGTGCTTGGGCTCGGCATGGCCTGCGCCGTCACGGCCTTGCCTATCCTTGTCCTCTTCATGGAAAAGCTCGAGATCCTGCGAAAGCCGCTCGGCCAGCGCATCCTGCGCTATGCGAGCCTCGATGACGTGGCGATCTGGGGCGTGCTCGCCCTGATCCTCCTCGACTGGACGCGGGTCGGGCGCCAGATCGCGTTTCTGGCGGGCTTTGCCCTGGCGACCTACGCCATACGCAAGCTGATGCGCCGGCTGGAGGAAAAGGACCGCTGGCCCGTCGGACTGATCTGGCTGGCCGCCTGCGGTTTCGCCGCAGACTGGTCGGGGCTGCACTTCATGGTCGGCGCCTTCCTGTCCGGGGCGGTCCTGGAACACGATCTCTACGACCGGGCGCGGCTCGATCAGTTCCGCAATAACGTGCTCCTCGCCCTCATGCCGGTGTTCTTCCTGTCCACGGGCCTGCGCACGAGCTGGAGCGTCGGCGGCGTCGCCGTCTTCGCCGCAGCGGCGGCGCTTCTGGTCGCCTCGGTCGGCGGCAAGCTCCTCGGCGTTCACCTCGCGGGCAGGCTCTTGAAGTGGAGCCGAAGCGAAGCCTCCCTGATCGGTTGGCTGTTGCAGACCAAGGCGCTGATCATGATCATCTTCGTCAACATCCTCCTCGACAAGGGGATCATCTCGCCCGCGGCCTTTACCGCGACTCTGCTTATGGCGGTGGGCAGCACGATGCTCTCCATCCCCATGGCGACGCCGATCCTTCGCAAACTCCGGGCGCAAGCACCTCATCCATAAGGACTTTCGTGAGCCGAGATCAGGACACCGACACGGCGAGCGCCCGGGCGCTGTTCGCCTCGTATGACGGGATGGAGGGCCTCAGCGCCGCCGCCCCCGCCGCCCCGGCAAAGGCGTCCGCCCTCGACAAGGGCCGCAGCTATGTGACGCGGGTCTATCCCGGCTTCACCGTCGCGGTGACCATCGGCCTTGCCGCCACCTGGCTGTCGGACCAGTACAAGGCGCCGGTGATGCTGTTCGCGCTGCTGCTGGGCATGGCCTTTCACTTTCTGCATGAGGAAGGGCGCTGCATTCCGGGCATCGAGGTCTCGTCCAAGACCGTGCTGCGCCTCGGCGTCGCCCTGCTGGGCGCGCGGATCACGGCGGCGCAGATCATGAGCCTTGGCATCGCACCCATCGCGACTGTGGTGGTCGCGGTGATCAGCACCATCCTGGTCGGCGCAGGCCTCGCCCGCCTTTTCGGACTGAGCTCGCGCTTTGGCATTCTCTCGGGCGGCTCCGTCGGCATTTGCGGGGCGTCGGCGGCGCTGGCCATCGCCTCTGTCCTGCCCAAGGACGAGACGGCGGAGCGGGACACCATCGTCACCGTCGTCACCGTGACCACCCTCTCGACCATCGCCATGGTGACCTATCCGCTGATCGCCGCAGCGCTCGGCTTCAACCACACCCAGGCGGGCGTGTTCCTCGGCGGCACCATCCATGACGTGGCGCAAGTTGTGGGGGCGGGCTTTTCGATCTCGCAGGAGACCGGAAACACCGCGACCTATGTGAAGCTGTTGCGGGTCGCCATGCTGCTGCCCGTCGTGTTCGCCATTGCCTGGCTGGGTCGGCGCGGGCAAGGCGGCGGCGCGCGGCCGCCCCTGCCCTATTTCCTGTTCGGCTTTGCGGCGCTCGTGGCGGTCAACAGCCTGGGCTACCTGCCCAAGGCGGCGACGGACGCAGCTTCGGTCCTGTCGCGTATGTGCCTCGTCACGGCGATTTCGGCGCTCGGCATGAAGACCTCGTTCAAGGCCGTGGCGGCGGTCGGCTGGCGGCCCATATTGCTGATGGTGCTGGAGACCGCCTGGATCGGCTGTCTGGTGGCCGCGGCTGTGTGGCTGACCCGGAGCGGGCTCTAACGCTTCGCGGGGCGCCTGGCGAACCGGTAGCCAAGGCCGCCGACGACGGCCACGACTGCCGCGACCGTCAGCAGCTTGGTCCCCGAGCTCGCCAGCACCCACAGGCAGAAGATCGACGACAGCACCGCCGTCGTGCGCAGCCAAAGCCTGCGCCCCTTTTCGGACCCGACGCTCAGGCGCCAGAGGGCCACGGCGCTGAAGATGTACATGACGAGCGTCAGCACCACGGCGACATCGATCAAAAGGGTGAACTGCTCGGCGAGCGCAGGCGCGGCGGACATCAGCGCGATGGCGATGGTGAGACCACAGACCAAGAGCAGCGTCCGCGGCGTCGCCCGGTCCCCCGGCTCGGCCAGCGCCTTCGGGATCAGGCCGGAGGCCGCTGCGGACTGTGCTGTTTCCGCCGACACCAATATCCACCCGGCAAGGGTGCCGGACGCTCTTGTCATGGCGCACAGAGCCACCGCTGCGCCGACGCCTAGCCCGAAGACCGTGTGGGCGGCGTCCGCGAAAGGCGCGGTGGAGGCGGCGATCTGCGGCGCGGGGATCAGGCCCATCAGCACGACGCAGGCCGCGGCATAGATGATCCCTGCAAGCCCCACCCCCAAAAGCGTCGCCTTGGCGAGATTGCGCTTAGGGTCGCGGAGCCGCGCACAGCACATGGCCGCGCTCTCCAGCCCTAGGAACGCCCAGAAGATCGGCAGGACCGTGTCGGCGAGAACCTTCGTCACCGGCGCATGATCGACGTTCCAGTATGTCATGAACAGGGACGGCCGGAACACCAGCCAGCCTCCCACGGCGATCAGGATGACCGGGGCGAGGCCGATGACCAGCGTCGCCGTCTGCACCCGGCTGACCAGCCCTGCGCCATAGATGTTCACCGCCGTCATGGCGAGGATGGCCCCGATGGTCACCGCAAGTCCGGTCAATCCCGAGGCGACGCCGGGAAAGAAGCTCGCCGCATAGCCGGTGACGGCGAGGGCTATGGCGACATTGCCCACCCAGCAGGACACTGAGTAGAGCATCGCCGCCTGGTAGCCGAAGAAGGGCCCGATCCCGTCGGCGATCCGGCCCACCAACCCCGCCTGCCCCGCCTCGTTCAGCCCATGGTCGGCAAAGCCCGCATACATGGCCGAGAGCAAAAGCGCCCCCGCCGTCGCCGCGGCCCAGCCGAGCACGCTGATCCCGCCGGACTTGGCCAGCACCGTCGGCAACAGATAGACCGACGAGCCCATCATGTTGCCAGCGACGAGCATGGCGGCGAGCCATACGCCGATCTTGCCGTCCCTC
>CAIUZX010000161.1 GCA_903903715.1 uncultured Caulobacterales bacterium | reverse complement strand
GCTGTGCTGCCGGACGAGGCGGGCGGGTTTCGGCTTGCGCCGTTTGAGTCCGACGGCGCCCTCGACTACGTGCTGGAGATGCGCCGTTTCGACGAGACGGCGGTGCTGTCCGAGTGCCCGGACCGGGTCGACGGCGCGCTGGCCGAGACGCTGGGGCGGGAGGTTGCGCGCTTCCACGGGCGGGCGGCGCTCGGGACCGCTGGCGGCGGGGCGGAGGGGCTGAACTATGTGCTGCGCTCCAACGCCGATCACATGCGCCACCTCGCTGACCGGCTGGGCGCGGAGGATGTGGAGCGGCTGGTGGCGGCGACGGACGACGCCTTCGAAGCCGCGCGCCCCCTCTTGGATCAGCGGCTGACACAAGGCTTCGTCCGCGAGTGTCACGGGGACCTGCACCTTGGCAACCTCCTGCTGGAGGAGGGGCGTGTCGTCCTGTTCGACCGGATCGAGTTCAACGACCGGCTGATCGAGATCGACGTGCTCTACGACCTCGCCTTCGTTTTGATGGACCTCTCGTTCCGGGGGCGGGGCGAGGCGGCGAACCGCGCGCTGAACGGCTGGCTCGACGAGGCGGCGCGGCTGTTTCCGGCAGAGGCGCTGTTCGAGGGGCTTTCGCTCCTGCCGCTGGTCCAGTCGGTGCGGGCGGCGGTGCGCTGCCACGTCAGCGGGCATAATGGCGACGTGGCGGCAGCCCGCGCCTATCTCGCCGCGGCGCTGAGGCACCTTGAGCGCAAGCCCGCCCGCGTGATCGCCATCGGCGGCCTCGCAGGCTCGGGCAAGTCCACCCTCGCGCGGGCGCTGGCGCCTGGGCTCGGCGCATCCCCCGGCGCAGTGATCCTGCGCTCCGACGAGGTCCGCAAGCGCCTGTTCGGCGTCTCGCCCACCGATCCGCTGGGCCCTGAGGCCTATGCGGCGGAGGCGGATGCGCGGGTGCACAAGGCGCTCTTCGCCGCCGCGGGTCTCGCCCTGACGGCCGGGGTCAGCGTCATCCTCGACGCCACCTTCCGCGATCCGAACCGTCGGGCCGAGGCGCTGGCGCTTCACCCGGGCGCCGTGGGACTTTGGTTGGATGCGCCAGCCGAGGTGCTGCGCGCGCGGGTGAGGGGGCGGACCAACGACGCCTCCGACGCCGATCTTGCCGTGCTGGAGCGCCAGCTCGCTTCCGGCGCCGCTACGCCCGACTGGCGCAGGATCGATGCGCAGGCGCCTTTGAATGATCAGTGTTCGGCGGCGCTTCGCCCTTAGACGTGCGTGATGGGGAATGCGTGATGGGGCTTGGCTTTAGCGCGGGCTCCTGCAAATTAAGCGAATAAGAAGACGAAATGGGGAAATGCCGATGTTGGGCTTGATGCAGGACTGGCCGATGACGGTCGACCGGATCCTCGACCATGCGGATCGCTGGCACGGCGACCGCGAGCTTGTCTCCCGCTCCGTCGAGGGGCCGATTGTCCGCACGACCTGGAGCCAGGTGCGCACGCGCGCCAAGCAGGTGACGCACGCGCTGCGGGAGCTGGGCGTCCAGCCGGGGGACCGGGTGGCGACGCTGGGCTGGAACACCGCGCGGCATATCGAGACCTGGTACGGCATCATGGGCATGGGGGCGGTCTGCCACACCCTCAATCCGCGCCTGCATCCCGATCAGATCATGTGGATCGCCAACCATGCCGGCGACAAGATCATCTTCACCGACCTCACCTTCGTGCCGATGCTGCTGGAGAACCTGCACAAGGCGCCGCAGGTCGAGCGGATCGTCATCCTGTCCGACGAGGCGCACCGCCCCTCCGACACCGGCCCTGAGCACCTGATGTACGAGGAGCTGATCTCCGGGCGTCCGGACACCGCCTATTGGGGCGGCTTCGGCGAGGAGACTGCCTGCGGCCTCTGCTACACCTCCGGCACCACGGGCGATCCCAAGGGC
>CAIUZX010000160.1 GCA_903903715.1 uncultured Caulobacterales bacterium | reverse complement strand
GCTGGAAAACGACGGCCGGGGCATGATTTACGTGCCGTTCCTCAACTATGCGAACCACTCCCTCGACCCAGCCTTCGCCATGCTGCGGCACAAGGACACCGCGCCCGGCCTGTCCGATGGCGGCGCTCACGTGGGCATGATCTGTGACGCCAGTTTCCCGACCACGAACCTCGCCTACTGGACGCGGGATCGCACGCGGGGGGAGCGGTTTTCGGTGGAGGAGATGGTCAAGTTCCAGACCGCCGACACGGCGGCTTTGGTGGGCTTGAGTGATCGTGGCCGGATCGCGACCGGGCTTCGCGCGGACATCAACCTGATCGACTATGACGCCCTTTCGGCTGACAGTCCAAAGGTCGTCTACGATCTTCCGGCGGGCGGGCGTCGTTTGATGCAGACGGCGAAGGGCTATCGCGCCACGCTGGTGGCCGGAGAGGTGACCTACCGCGACGGCGTCCATACCGGCGCGCTGCCGGGGCGACTGGTGCGGGGACCGTCCTCGTAACCGCCGTTTGGCGGGTTGCTGGAGCGGGGAGGGTTCGGTCTACTGCCGCCGACCTTCCATCGCCTGAGCGTTGAGTCGGACCGGCTGAGGCCGAGCTTCGAGCGCGTCGCAGGCCTATTCGGCGGCTTCCATGCGCGACGTGCTCTTGAACTGCGGCCTTGGCGTCAATTTCGGCTGGGGCCTGCTTGGGCTGAACATCTTTGCGCAGTGGGCGCATGATCCGGATATCCGACCCTTGATGGGGGCGCCGATCAGCGCGCCGGATCTCAATGGCCTCGACCCTTTGCGGGTGTCGCGCATCCTACCGGCGGCGCGGGTGTCCAACGCTGCGCTCGAGGCGCACCAGGCTGCGAGCGCCGAGGTCGCAGACCAAATCCAGATTGATGGTCTCGGCAATGACTTCATCGCGCCGCTGAAGCGATCCTCCCGCCTGATGATCGCACGCGCCATCTTCGAGAACGCGGACCCCGCGACCGCGGCGGAGCGCCTCTCGCCCTATGCGCACCTGTTGACCGCGTCGACCTGGACGGCGGACTGGCTGAAGGCCGCGACGGGCCGTGAGGCGAAGATCATCTTCGAGGGCGTTGATCCGTCGCTGTTCTGTCCGGGGCCGAGGTCCGGATGGATGGACCCTAAGAAGTTCTACATCTTCTCCGGCGGCAAGCTGGAGTGGCGCAAGGCGCAGGACCTGACGCTTCTGGCCTTCAAGCGCTTCGCAGAGCGCCATCCGGACGCGGTGCTGGTGACCGCCTGGAGGTCACCGTTCGTCGAGGGCGGCCGAGGCTTTCGCGGCCGCCTGTCCCGCCCGGCCACCATCGGCGCGGACGGTCAGATCGACATCATGCGCTGGGTCGGGGAGAACGGCGTCGATCCAAGGCAGGTCATCGATCTTGGCCTGATCCCCAATGTGCTTCTGCCCGGCGTGCTGCGGGAGATGGACGTCGCGCTCCAGCCCTCCCGCGCCGAGGCCTGCACCAGCCTTCCGGTGAAGGAGGCGATGGCCTGCGGTCTGCCGGTGATCGCGGCGCTGAATTCGGGGATGCACGACCTGCTGACGGACGAGATATCCATCCCCCTGCGACAACAGGGCGAGAGCGGGCCGCAGGGCGCAGACCCGGTGGAGGGCTGGGGCGAAAGCGACCTCGACGAGATCGACGCCGCGCTGGAGCGGGTCTATCAGGATCGCGAGGCCGCAGCCGCCATCGGGATGCGGGCCCGCGACGTTCTGATCGCCAATCGCCGCACCTGGGCGGACCACGCCGCCGAGTTGAAGGCGTGGCTTTTGTCCATCGACAGGTGAGGCGTCGTCAGGCTGGAGATTTCGCCCAATACTCGTCCCGGATCAGGCGCTTGTAGAGCTTGCCGGTCTGGTGGCGCGGCAGCTCGGCTCTGAAGTCGATCCGCCTTGGGCACTTCACGTGGCTGATGTTGGCGCGGCAGAAGGTCATCAGTTCGGCCGCGAGATCATCTCCGACTTCCGACGGATCCGCAGGCTGGACGACGGCGATCACCTGCTCGCCCATCTCCTCATGCGGCGCGCCGATCACGGCCACGTCTGCGACCTTGGGGTGGGTGATCAGAAGGTTTTCAACCTCTTGCGGATAGATGTTCACGCCGCCCGAGATGATCATGAAGCTCTTCCGGTCTGTGAGGTAGAGGAACCCGTCCTCATCCAGCCAGCCGATGTCGCCCAGCGTCGACCAGCCGTGACGATTGCGGGACTTCGCGGTCTTTTCGGGGTCGTTGTAGTACTCGAACTGTCCGCCGCCGGCGAAGAACACCTCGCCCTCGACCCTTGGCGGGACGGGGTTGCCGTCCTCGTCGCAGATCTTGATCTCGCAGTTCAGCGCCTTGCCGACCGAGCCCTGGTGCGCGAGCCACTCCTGCGAGTTCAGCACCGCAAAGCCGTTGCCTTCGGTGCCCGCATAGTACTCGTGCACGATGGGCCCCCACCAGTCGATGATGGCCTGCTTGACGGGGATGGGGCAGGGCGCGGCGGCGTGGAAGACGCCCTGCAGCGTCGACAGATCGTAGGCCTTGCGGGTGGCTTCGGGCAGCTTCAGCATGCGCACGAAATGCGTCGGCACCCACTGGGCGTGGGTGACCCTGTAGCGCTGGATCGACTCGAGCGCGGCTTCGGCGTCGAAATGCTCCATGATCAGGACGGCGCCGCCAAGCTCCAGCACCCCCATCGTCCAACCCAGCGGGGCGGCGTGATAGAGCGGCGCAGGCGAAAGATAGATCATGTCCGGATGGAAGCCGTAGAGGCCCATGCCGATCATGGAGAGGGCGGGCAGGTCATCGAGGGTCCTCACCACAGGCGCGCGCTTCACGCCCTTCGGCTGACCGGTGGTGCCTGACGAATAGAGCATGGCTTCGCCAAGCGACTCGTCCTCGATCCTTGTCGTCGGAAGGCCCTTCAGGCGCGCTGCGAGATCCTCGAACGGGCCGGAGGCGCCGTCAGTCATCATAAGCGCCGCGCCCGTCACGTCCTTGACCGCCGCTTCCGCCAGCGCGGCCAGGCTGTGCGAGGCGACCAGCACCTTCGAATGGCTGTCTTCCAGAATGTAGGCGACCTCACGCGGCGCGAGCTTGGTCGACATGCAGGTGTAGCGAAGGCCCGACCGGTGCGCGGCCATCACAAGTTGGTGAAACCACAGGGAGTTGTCGATCAAGAGCGAGATGGCGTCCCCCGCCTTCAGACCCATCGACCGGAACAGATGCGCGATCTGGTTCGAATTCGCCTCAAGCTCCGAATACATCAGCGTCTTGCCGCTGGAGGCCATGATCAGGGCGGGCTTGTCGGGCGATTGAATGTGGCGATAGGGAAGCATCTGAAGCGTCCTCCTGTGGTGTAAACGTCGGTCTTGTCGCCGCTCTCGGCAAGATTAGGACGAGCGCGCCCCTCCGCGCTAGGGCGCCCTTGGGTCAAGTCCTGCGGGATTTCGCCCGCGGCGTCCTGTGTGCGCTGCAACATCGCCTGTTGAAAATCGGCAGGGTTTGGGCGACATGAGCAACAGGTCGCGGCCCGATGACTCTTCTGGCCACCGGCTTCGAAAGGAGCGCCCTATGTCAGGAAAAACCGTCGCCAACGCCGCCGAGGCGCTGGAAGGCCTTCTCTTCGACGGCATGACCATCATGTCGGGCGGCTTTGGCCTGTGCGGGATCCCGGAAAACCTGATCGCCGCCATTCGCGATCACGGGGTGAAGAACCTGACGGTGATCTCCAACAACTGCGGCGTGGACGGCTTTGGCCTGGGCCTGCTCCTGGAAAACGGTCAGATCCGCAAAATGATCAGCTCCTACGTCGGGGAGAACAAGCTGTTCGAACAGCTCTATCTTTCGGGCGAGCTTGAGCTCGAATTCAATCCGCAGGGCACGCTGGCCGAGCGCATCCGTGCAGGCGGGGCGGGCATTCCGGCCTTCTACACCAAGACGGGCTACGGCACCGTGATCGCCGAGGGCAAGGAAACCCGCACCTTCAACGGCGAGCATTACGTGATGGAGACCGGGCTTGTGGCCGATCTTTCCATCGTCAAGGCCTGGAAGGGCGATACGGCGGGCAACCTCGTCTACCGAAAGACGGCGCGGAACTTCAATCCGATGATGGCGACCGCGGGCAAGGCCTGTCTGGTCGAGGTGGAGGAGCTCGTTGAGCCCGGCAAGATCGACCCCGACCACATCCACACCCCCGGGATCTATGTCGACAAGATCTTCAAGGGCGCCGTGTTCGAAAAGCGCATCGAGCGGACGACGACCCGCGAACCTGCAACGGGAGCCGCCTGATGGCCTGGACACGCGATCAAATGGCCGAGCGCGCCGCGCGCGAGCTCAAGGACGGTTTCTACGTCAATCTCGGCATCGGCATTCCGACGCTGGTGGCCAATTACATCCCCGAAGGCATGACCGTGACCTTGCAGAGCGAGAACGGCATGCTGGGCATGGGGCCGTTTCCGCTGGCGAGCGAGGTGGACGCCGACCTGATCAATGCGGG